>NZ_JBHWIR010000026.1:10869-29920 GCF_042731835.1 Kitasatospora sp. NPDC059817
CGCCCGGGCTGTGGGGCCCGGGCGGCAGCCCGTTCAGTTGAGTGTCGGATGTCTCGGTGGTGCTAACGGCGCGGGGAGGCGTCCAGTACCTGCTGGAGCGCCTCGAACTCCTCGACGCACTTGCCGGAGCCGAGCGCGACCGAGTCGAGCGGGTTCTCGGCGATGTGGATCGGCATGCCGGTCTCGCGGCGCAGCCGCTCGTCGAGGCCGCGCAGCAGGGCGCCGCCGCCGGTGAGCACGATGCCGCGGTCCATCACGTCGCCGGCCAGCTCGGGCGGGCACTGGTCGAGGGTGGTCTTCACGGCGTCGATGATCGAGTTGACCGGCTCGTCGATGGCCTCGCGGACCTCGGCGGCGGAGATGACCACGGTCTTGGGCAGGCCGCTGACCAGGTCGCGGCCGCGGATCTCGGCGTGCTCGTCCTTCTCGCCCTCCAGGCCGAAGGCGCTGCCGATGCTCATCTTGATCTGCTCGGCGCTGCGCTCGCCGAGGAGCAGCGAGTACTCCTTCTTGATGTGCTGGACGATCGCGTTGTCCAGCTCGTCGCCGGCGACCCGGATGGACTGGGCGGTGACGATGCCGCCGAGGGAGATGACCGCGACCTCGGTGGTGCCGCCGCCGATGTCGACGACCATGTTGCCGGTGGCCTCGTGGACGGGCAGCCCGGCGCCGATGGCGGCGGCCATCGGCTCCTCGATGATGTGCACCTGGCGGGCGCCGGCCTGCGAGGAGGCCTCGATCACGGCGCGGCGCTCGACTCCGGTGATGCCGGAGGGCACGCAGACCACGACCCGGGGGCGGGCGAGGTAGCGGCGGCGGTGGATCTTGAGGATGAAGTAGCGGAGCATCCGCTCGGTGATCTCGAAGTCGGCGATCACGCCGTCCTTGAGCGGGCGGATGGCGACGATGTTGCCCGGCGTCCGGCCGATCATCTTCTTCGCCTCGGCACCGACCGCCAGGATGCCGCCGGTGTTGGTGTTCACCGCGACGACGGACGGCTCGTTGAGGACGATCCCCTTGCCCCTGACGTACACCAGCGTGTTGGCAGTTCCAAGGTCGATCGCCAAGTCGCGGCCGATGAACGACAGGTTGCTCGCCATGGGGTGTGGTTGCCTTCCCGGGCTCGGAGTTCATAGGGGGGTTGGACGAGAGCGCGCCCACGCTCGGGCGGAGCCAGCTGAGCTGCCTTACCGGGCCCTTGAGTCGCGTCCATCGTAGTCACGCGGCGCGGCACGGACGTCGATGCGGGGCATACCGTCCATTGTCCGGAGCGTGTTCGCTTCTCCGGGCATTGGGACGCCGTGTCGGCACCTCTGGTTGCTTATTTCACGATAAAAGTGCCCCGGCCGGGCCAATGGTCCCGACCGGGGCAGTGCCAAGGTCCCTCGGGCGTGTCGCCCGGCTGGACTCAGGCGTGCGCCGGGAAGAAGATCTTGATCTCGCGCTCGGCCGACTCCGGGGAGTCCGAGGCGTGGATCAGGTTCTCGCGGGTGATCGTCGCGTAGTCGCCGCGGATGGTGCCGGCCCCGGCCTCCAGCGGGTTGGTCGCACCGGCCAGCATCCGGATGCCGCGGACGACCTCCTCGCCCTCGACGATCAGGGCGATCGACGGACCGGAGGTCATGAACTCCAGCAGCGGCTCGTAGAACGGGCGGCCGACGTGCTCCGCGTAGTGCTGCTCCAGCGTCGCCCGGTCGAAGGTGCGCAGCTCGACGGCGGTGAGCCGCCAGCCGGCCTTGCGCTCGATGCGGCTGATGATCTCGCCGGCCAGGCCACGCTGGACGGCGTCGGGCTTGAGCAGGACGAGAGTGCGCTGGGACACGGTGCGTCTCCTGGGGATTCGGTACGGCAAGGCAGTCGGGCCGACGGGCGGGAGCCGACACGGCAGAGATTACCTTGCGTGTGCGGCGTGTCGGCCCGCCGGTCCGGGCCCTAGACCGGTACGGCAGCCGCCTCGGCGGCGGCCCGGGCGGCCTTGAACTCGTCCACCTTGCGGCCGTAGTGCACCGAGCACCACCACAGGCCGGCGAAGACCACACCGAGGCCGAACATGGTCGGCAGGATGAAGCCGCTGGCGATCAGGCCGATCTGCAGCGCCCAGCCGACGGCCACCGCCCCAGGGCGGTTGATCATGCCGCAGAGCGCGATGCACAGCGCCATGACGATCCCGGTGACGATCCAGATCGTGGCCGTGGAGACGCTCGACAGCTGCATCGCGACCAGCGCGGCGAACATCGCCAGGAGAGCCTCGCCGATCAGGGTCGAGGAGCAGAGGGTCCTCATGTCACTTCCTCCCGAGCAGCAGGCGGGCCTCGCCCACCGTGATGACCGAACCGGTGACCAGCACCCCGGCGCCGCCGAGGTCGCCCTCCTCCTCGGCGAGGGTGACGGCGGCCGCGATGGCGTCGTCGAGCCGGGGCTCGACCTGGACGCGGTCCTCGCCGAAGATGTCGACGGCCAGCGCCGCCAACTCGTCGACGTCCATCGCGCGGTGGGTGGAGTTCTGGGTGATGACGACCTCGGCGAGGACCGGCTCGAAGGCCTCCAGCACGCCGGCCACGTCCTTGTCCCCGGAGGTGCCGATCACGCCGACGAGCCGGGTGAAGCCGAAGGACTCGCCGAGGGCGGCGACGGTGGCGCGGGCGCCGTGCGGGTTGTGCGCGGCGTCCAGGATGATCGTGGGGCTGCGGCGGACGACCTCCAGCCGGCCGGGCGAGGAGACGCCGGAGAAGGCCTGGCGGACCTTGTCCACGTCGAGCTGCCCGCCGCGGGCGCCGCCGACGCCGAAGAAGGCCTCGACCGCGGCCAGCGCCAGCACCGCGTTGTGCGCCTGGTGCTCGCCGTGCAGCGGGATGAAGACGTCCTCGTACTCCTCGCCGCCGAGCCCGCGCAGCGTCACCAGCTGGCCGCCGACGCCGAGCTCACGGCGGATCACGCCGAACTCCATGCCCTCGCGGGCCACCGTGGCGTCGACCTCGACGGCGCGCCGCAGGATGTTCTGGGCGGCGTCCAGCTGCTGCTGGGCGACGACGGCGACGGCACCGGACTTGATGATCCCGGACTTCTCGACCGCGATCTCGCCGGTGGTCTCGCCGAGCTTGTCGGTGTGGTCCAGCCCGATCGGGGTGATCACGGCGACGGCGGCGTCGATGACGTTGGTGGCGTCCCAGGAGCCGCCCATGCCGACCTCGACCACGGCGACGTCCACGGGGGCGTCGGCGAAGGCGGCGTAGGCCATGCCGGTCAGCACCTCGAAGAAGGACATCGGCACCGGCTGCGCCGCGTCGACCATCTGCACGTACGGCTCGATGTCGCGGTAGACCTCGACGAAGCGCTCGGGGGTGATCGGGGCGCCGTCCAGGGTGATCCGCTCGGTGACGCTCTCCACGTGCGGGCTGGTGTAGCGGCCCGTGCGCAGTTCGAAGGTGTTGAGCAGCTGCTCGATCATCCGGGCGGTGGAGGTCTTGCCGTTGGTCCCGGTGATGTGGATGGAGGGGAAGGACCGCTGGGGCTGACCCAGGATGTCCATCAGCGCCTCGATCCGGTCGAGCGAGGGCTCCAGCTTGTTCTCCGGCCAGCGCTTGGAGAGCTCCACCTCGACATCGCGCAGGGTGTCGTCGGTGTCGCCGTCGGTGGGGCGGAGGGTGTACGGGTTCGGGTCGGCCTTGTCGCTCACGACCACAGTCTACGGAGGGTTGGCGGGCCGTCCTCACGGGGTGAGAACGACCACTTTGGTCGGAGTTTCCAATTTGCCCCCTTTACTATCTCTTTGGCGAATTTGAACCGCAACGAAGCATCGATTCGCACCCCCTGGAGCCGCGCCACCTTTGATCACGAGGAGTACTACGCCATGCCCGACGCTCTGCACGACTGGATCGTGCTCCGCCAGGACGCCGTCGTCTGGTTCGCCGGACTGGTCTCACTGGCGCTCGTCGGCTACATGGCCTTCGTCTTCGGACGCTTCCTCCTGTACTGGGCCGGCTCCCGGCACGCCTTCCGGCACAACCGGCCCGCCGAACCCGGCGACCCGGCCGCCTTCCAGTGGCACCTGGTGATCCCCTGCCGCGACGAGGAGGCCGTGGTCACCCAGACCCTGGCCGGCCTGCGCGCCGGTGCGCCCGAGGCCCACCTGTGGGTGATCGACGACGACAGCGAGGACGCCACCCGCGACCTCGTCCTCGCCGCCGCGGCCCACGACGACCGCGTCCACCTCGTCCAGCGCCGCCGCCCGCACGCCCGGATCGGCAAGGGCGCCGCCCTCAACGCCGCCTACCGCGAGATCACCGCCTGGCTGCCCGAGAACACCGACCGCTCCCGCGTGGTGATCGGCGTCGTCGACGCCGACGGACGGCTCGACCCCGGCACCCTCCCCCAGGTCTGCAACGACAAGGCGCTCGGCCGCCCCGACACCGGCGCCGTCCAGATCGGCGTGCGGATGCGCAACGCCGACGACGAACTCCCGCTGCCCGGCCGCAGCCGGACCGCCAACGCGTTCGCCCGCGCCCTGGTCCGGATGCAGGACGTCGAGTTCCAGGCCAACAACGCCGGCATGCAGCTGCTGCGCCGCCGCACCGGCAGCGTCGGCCTCGGCGGGAACGGCCAGTTCGTCCGCCTCACCGCCCTCGACTCGCTCACCGCCGAGGAGGGCCGGGCCGGCCGCCCCTGGCCCGAACGCGCCCTGCTGGAGGACTACGAGTCCGGCCTCGACCTGCGCCTGGCCGGCTGGCGGCTCACCCACGTCACCGAGACCCAGGTCTCCCAGGAGGGCCTGATCTCGCTGCGCCGCTTCCTCACCCAGCGCACCCGCTGGGCCCAGGGCAACATGCAGTGCCTGCGCTACACCGGCCGGGTGCTGCGCTCCCCCTTCTACACCTGGTCCGGCAAGGCCGAGGTGCTGTACACCTTCCTGCAGCCCGTCGTCTGCGTGCTGCTGGTCCTGCTGTTCCCGCTCTCGCTCGGGATCACGGCGGCCGGGCTGGTGCTCTTCCCCGCCGAGACCGCCGACTTCCACGTCAGGTTCGGCCCGTGGATGCTGCTCGCCTTCGCGGTCGCCACCCTGCCGATGGTGTTCTGGGGCTTCGCCTACCGCCGGCTCGTCCACCCCGACCGCGGCCGGCTCACCGGACTGCTCTGGGGCGTCCTGATCTGGCTCTACGCCTACCACCTCTTCGTGGTCGCCACCCGGGCCGCCGTCCGGATGCTGCTCGGCCGCAACGGCTGGGCCAAGACCCGGCGCAACGCCGAGAAGGTCGCCCTCGGCTCCCCCACCGCCCTTGAGTCCTGAGCCTCAGTCCTGAGCCCCGCGCTTGAGCCCTGAGCTGCCCCACCCCCTCGGAGCCTCCCCATGAGCATGTGCCTTCCCCCCGCCAGCGTCGCCGTCGTCCTGGGCACCCGCCCCGAACTGGTCAAGCTCGCCCCGCTGATCCACGAACTCGGCGACGCCACCCGTCTGGTGCACACCGGCCAGCACTGGGACGAGGCGATGTCCGGCCGCTTCCTGCGCGACCTCGATCTGCCCCGCCCCGAGCTGCTCACCGGCGTCGGCGGGCGCCCCCGGGCCGGCCAGATCGCCCAGTCCCTCGGCCAGCTGGACGCCGCCTTCGCCGAGGACCGCCCCGCCGCCGTCGTCGTCCAGGGCGACACCAACGCCACCCTCGCCGGGGCGCTGGCCGCCAACGCCCGGGAGATCCCGCTGGTGCACGTCGAGGCCGGGCTGCGCAGCTTCGACCGGGCGATGCCCGAGGAGCACAACCGGGTGATGGTCGACCACGTCTCCGACCTGCTCTGCGCCGCCACCGGGGACAACGTCGCCAACCTGCGCGCCGAGGCCCTCGCCGAGGAGCGGATCGCGCTCACCGGCAACACCGTCGTCGAGGTGGTCCGCCGTCAGCTGCCGGCCGCGGCCGACCGCGCCGCGCTGCTCGCCGCGCACGGGCTGCGCCCGGACGGCTACGTGCTGGCCACCGTGCACCGCCCGGAGAACACCGACACCGCCGAGGCGCTGGGCGCCGTGCTGGCCGAACTGGACCGGATCGCCCGGGCGGGCACCCCGGTGCTGTTCCCGATGCACCCGCGCACCCGGGCCGCCGTCGAGCGCTTCGCACTGGACGCCCTGCTGGAGCGCCTGGCCGTCACCGGGCCGGTCGGGTACGCCGACTTCCTGGGTCTGGCGAGCCACGCCGCGCTGCTGGTCTCCGACTCCGGCGGCGTGCAGGAGGAGTGCACCGTGCTCGGCCGCCCGCTGCTGGTGGTGCGCCGCTCCACCGAGCGTCCGGAGGCGGTGGCGGCGGGCTTCGCCGCGCTGGTGGGCCCCGACGAGGACCTGGGCGAGCTGGCCCGGGCCTGGCTGGCCGACACCCCCGAGCGGCTCGCCCGGCTCGCGGCCACCCCGAGCCCGTACGGCGACGGCCTGGCCTCGGCGCGGATCGCCGCGCTCACCGCCGCGGTCGCCGAGCCGGCCGAGCCCGGAGCAGCGGAGACCGGAGCAGCCGACGCCGGAGCATTCGGCACCGCAGCAGCCGACTCCACGGCACGGCCGTCGGCCGCCTAGCGCCCTCTTGACAGCCGGATTGGTCTACTCCACCTTGTGAGTCAAGTCTCCTTCCCCGACAGGGACTTGAGTTGTCGGTAGCTCCCGCACGCGCACCATCGACACCCCGGACGGCGCTCCACCCCCACCACTCAGGCGCGCCGCCGGGCCTCCCCCACAGGAGATGGAGTCATGCCACCTGCCCGACACCGGCGCCCACGCGCCGCCCACACCCTGCTCGCCGGGGCCTGCGCCGTCGCCCTCGGCCTGAGCGGGCTCGCCCTCGCCACCGGCACCGGCGCCCAGGCCGCCGACCCCGACCTGATCGCCAACGGCGGCTTCGAGACCGGCACCCTGTCCGGCTGGTCCTGCGGCAACGGCGCCGTCCAGAGCACGACCGCACACTCCGGCCGCTACGCCCTGCAGTCCACCCCGGGCTCGGGCGACACCGGCGAGTGCACCCAGACCGTCGCCGTGCAGCCCTCCTCGACGTACACGCTGAGCTCCTGGGTCCAGGGCTCGTACGTCTACCTGGGCGCCCGCGGCACCGGCGGCACCGACCCCGGCACCTGGACGAACTCCACCGGCTGGGCCCAGCTGAGCACCGGCTTCACCACCGGCCCGGGCACCACCAGCGTCACCGTCTACCTGCACGGCTGGTACGGGCAGCCCGCCTTCCTCGCCGACGACGTCTCACTGATCGGCCCGGGCGGCCCGCAGCCCTCCCAGAGCCCGACCGCCACCACGTCCCCGAGCCCCACCGGCACCGGCAGCCCTTCCCCCACGGACACCGGCACCGGCAGCCCGACCGCCACCTCGACCGGCAAGCCGCCCGGCCTGCCCAAGCACATCCTGACCGGCTACTGGCAGAACTTCGACAACGGCGCCACCGTCCAGCGGATCAGCGACGTCCCGGCCGCCTACGACATCATCGCGGTCTCCTTCGCCGACGCCACCACCACGCCGGGCGGGCTGGGCTTCACCCTGGACCCCGCCCTCTCCTCCCGCCTCGGCGGCTACACCGACGCCCAGTTCAAGGCCGACATCGCGGCCAAGCGGGCGGCCGGCAAGAAGGTGGTGCTCTCGGTCGGCGGGCAGAACGGCACGGTGTCGGTGAGCGACCCGACCTCGGCGGCCAACTTCGCCGACACCGCCCGGGCGCTGATGCAGGGCTACGGCTTCGACGGGATCGACATCGACCTGGAGAACGGTGTCAACGCCGTCTACCTGGGCCAGGCGCTGCACGCGCTGGCCGCGAAGAGCGGCAGCGGGTTCGTCCTCACCATGGCGCCGCAGACCATCGACATGCAGTCGACCGGCATGGAGTACTTCAAGCTGGCGCTGAACGTGAAGGACATCCTCACCATCGTCAACATGCAGTACTACAACTCCGGTGCGATGAACGGCTGCGACGGCAACGTCTACTCGCAGGGCACCGAGGACTTCCTCACCGGGCTGGCCTGCATCCAGCTCAAGGGCGGGCTGCGGCCCGACCAGGTGGGGCTCGGGGTGCCGGCCTCCACCAGCGCGGCGGGCGGCGGGTACGTCAGCCCGAGCGTGGTCGACAACGCGCTGGACTGCCTGGCCGCCGGCACCAACTGCGGCAGCTACAAGCCCGACACCACCTGGCCGGGCATCGGCGGGGCGATGACCTGGTCGACCAACTGGGACGCCAAGGCGGGCAACCCGGTCGCGGGCACCATCGGCGCGCACCTGCACGCCATGCCGTGACGCCCCTCCCCGGACCGGGGTTCAGACCCCGGCCCGGGCCTCCGGGACGTGGGCCGCGGGCCCGCCGTGCCGGCGGCGCAACTCGGCCGTGATCTCGGCCAGTTCGCCCTCGGGCAGCAGTGGCAGCATCATCGCGACGCCCTGGAGCAGACCGCCGAGCAGGAAGGTGGTGTCGGCGGTCGAGGCGACCAGGCCGCGCACCTCGGCCACCTCGCCGGCGGCCACCGCCTCGATCAGCCGGGCGGCGTCCGCACTCTCCTCGTCCACCGCGACCGCGCCGTTGTCGGCCGGGGCACGCCGGGCCATCGCCCGCAGCACCCGGTCGCCGACCTCGGGCGCGTACGCCTTGCGGACGGCCTCGGCGGCGATCCAGGCGAGCAGGGTGGTCACCTCGCGCTCGGCCCGCTCGGCGAGGAGCAGGTCCAGCTCGTGGTCGAAGGCGAGCTGGTTGCCATGACGGAACGCCAGCAGCAGGGTCGCCGCCCTGGCCTTGGCCTCCTCCACCGCCTCGGCAGGCAGTTCGCCGGCCAATTCCTCGGTCACCACCACGCCATGCCCTCCCGTCCGTCGGCTCAGCAGGAACGCTCAGCAGAAACACCCGTCAGAAACTCCGTGCACACCGTACACATCCGACCTGCAAACTTCCGCGAACCCGCGCGGGCAAGACCGGAATGAATTCGGAAGGAATAGGACCTCACCCGGTCCAGGATGAATATTCGCCGGAAGGGAGCAATGTTGATGGGCTATTAGGCGTAGCAAAAAGAACACCGCCGCCGCGCCCGGCCGAGCCGCCCGGAAACGCCGGAGGGGCCGCACCCCGCGCGTCGCGGAGTGCGGCCCCTCACGGACCGGTGCGGGCTCAGCCCTGCGGCAGCGCCGCGAGCTGGGCGGTGATCCGGGCGATGTCGGCCTCGGCGGCCTCCTGGCGGCCCCGGATCTTGGCGACCACCTCGTCCGGCGCCTTGGCGAGGAACGCCTCGTTGCCGAGCTTGGCCGTGGTCTGTGCCTTCTCCTTCTCGGCGGCCGCGAGGTCCTTGGCGAGGCGCTTGCGCTCCGCCGCGACGTCGATGGTGCCGGAGAGGTCGAGCGCGACGGTGGCGCCGGCGACCGGGAGCGAGGCGGTGGCCGCGAAGCCCTCCTCGGGGACGGTCAGCCGCAGCAGCGAGCGGATCGCGTCCTCGTGGACGGCCAGCACGGTGCCGTCCAGCTCCAGCTTCGCCGGGACGCGCTGCGCGGGCTGCAGGCCCTGGTCCGAGCGGAACCGGCGGACCTCGGTGACGACCTGCTGCAGCGTGGCGATCTCGGCCTCGGCGGCGGTGTCACGGAACCCGCCGTCCGTCGGCCAGTCGGCGACCACCAGCGACTCGGCGCCGGTCAGCGCCGTCCACAGGGCCTCGGTGACGAACGGGACCACCGGGTGCAGCAGCCGCAGCGTGGTGTCCAGGACCTCGCCGAGCACCCGGCGCGCGGCGTCGGCCTGCGGGCCGCCCTTGGCCAGGGTGGTCTTGGAGAGCTCGACGTACCAGTCGAAGACCTCGTCCCACGCGAAGTGGTAGAGCGCGTCCGAGGCCTTGGCGAACTCGTAGCCGTCGTAGAGCGCGTCCACCTCGGCGATGGTGGCGTTCAGCCGCGACAGGATCCAGCGGTCCACTGCGGTGAGCTGCTCCGGCGCGGGCAGCGGGCCCTCGACGGTGGCGCCGTTCATCAGCGCGAAGCGGGTCGCGTTCCAGATCTTGTTGCAGAAGTTGCGCGAGCCCTTGACCCAGTCCTCGCCGATCGGCACGTCGGCGCCCGGGTTGGCGCCGCGAGCCAGGGTGAAGCGGACGGCGTCGGCGCCGTAGGCGTCCATCCAGTCCAGCGGGTCCACGGCGGTGCCCGAGGACTTCGACATCTTCTTGCCGAACTCGTCGCGGACCAGGCCGGTCAGGGCGACGGTCTTGAACGGCGCCTCACCGTCCATCGCGTACAGGCCGAACATCATCATCCGGGCGACCCAGAAGAAGATGATGTCGTGGCCGGTGACCAGGACGTCGGTCGGGTAGAACTTCTCGAGCTCCGGGGTCCGTTCCGGCCAGCCGAGCGTCGAGAACGGCCACAGGCCGGAGGAGAACCAGGTGTCCAGGACGTCAGGGTCCTGGTGCCAGCCCTCGCCGGTGGGCGGCTGCTCGTCCGGGCCGACGCAGACGACCTCGCCGTCCGGGCCGTACCAGACCGGGATCCGGTGGCCCCACCACAGCTGGCGCGAGATGCACCAGTCGTACATGTTGTCGACCCAGTCGAAGTAGCGGCGCTCCAGCTCCTTCGGGTGGATCTCCACCTTGCCGTCGCGCACGGCGTCGCCGGCGGCCTTCGCCAGCGGCTCGACCTTGACCCACCACTGGAGCGACAGCCGCGGCTCGACCACAGTGTGGCAGCGCGAGCAGTGGCCGACCGAGTGCATGTACGGGCGCTTCTCGGCGACGATCCGGCCCTGCTCGCGCAGCGCGCCGACCACGGCCGAGCGGGCCTCCAACCGGTCCAGGCCGAGGAAGGGGCCGTGCACGGTGATCGCACCGCGCTCGTCCATGATGCTCAGGTTGGGCAGGTTGTGGCGCTGGCCGATCGCGAAGTCGTTGGGGTCGTGCGCGGGCGTCACCTTGACGGCGCCGGTGCCGAACTCCGGGTCGACGTGCTCGTCCGCGACGACCGGGATCTCACGGTCGGTCAGCGGCAGCTTGATGGTCCGGCCGACCAGGTGACGGTACCGCTCGTCGTCCGGGTGGACGGCCACGGCGGTGTCGCCCAGCATCGTCTCGGCCCGGGTCGTGGCGACGACGATCGAGTCCTCGCCCTCGCCGTAGCGGATCGAGACCAGCTCGCCGGGGACCTCCTCGTGCTCCACCTCGATGTCGGACAGGGCGGTGAGGCAGCGCGGGCACCAGTTGATGATGCGCTCGGCCCGGTAGATCAGGCCGTCGTCGAAGAGGCGCTTGAAGATGGTCTGAACGGCCTGCGAGAGCCCCTCGTCCATGGTGAAGCGCTCGCGCGACCAGTCCACGCCGTCGCCCAGGCGGCGCATCTGGCCGAGGATCCGGCCGCCGTAGTTCTCCTTCCACTCCCAGACCTTCTCGACGAAGGCCTCGCGGCCCAGGTCGTGGCGGGACAGGCCCGACTCGGCGAGCTGCTGCTCCACCTTGTTCTGGGTGGCGATGCCCGCGTGGTCCATACCCGGCAGCCAGAGCGTCTCGAAGCCCTGCATCCGCTTTCGGCGGGTCAGGGCGTCCATCAGCGTGTGCTGGAAGGCGTGGCCCAGGTGCAGGGCCCCGGTCACGTTCGGCGGGGGGATGACGATGGTGAACGGGGGCTTGTCGCTCTTGGCGTCCGCGGTGAAGTAGCCACGCTCTACCCAGCGCTCGTACAGCTCGCCCTCTACGTCCGCGGGGGTGTAGGTCGTCGGGAGAGTGGCTGCTTCGTCCCCGGCAAAGGTGCTCACGGGGTGCTGGTTCGTCGTGTCGGTCACGACGCACAGTTTACGTAACCGCAGGCCCGTGTTACGAACCGCTTTCTCCGCGCGGACGCGACCCGCCCGAACGGCTCGGCGGAGGACACCGTACGGTACCGTTCCCGGGCACTCGTCCGGTGTCCGCACGGACCCCGGGACGACACGACGACAGGCCGCGGGTGCGGCGGGGGAGCACGGACGCAGATGTACGGCCAGGGCCAGCAGTATCCGCAGGGACAACCGCAGGGACAGCCTCAGCCGTACGGGGGTCAGCCCCCGTACGGCCCGCCGCAACCGCCGCCGCCCTACGGCGCCCCGCAGCAGCCGCCCCAGTACGGCTACCCGCCGCAGGACGGCCAGCCCTACGGCGCTCCCCAGCCGCCCTACGGCGCCCCGCAGCAGCCGTACGGCGCCCCGCAGCCCCCGTACGGCTACCCGCCGCAGGCCCCGTACGGCCAGCCGGGCCAGCCGGGCTACCCGCCGCCGCCGCCGAAGAAAGGCCGGACCGGCCTGGTGGTCGGCCTGGTCGTGGGCGCGCTGGTGCTGGGCGGCGGCGGTTTCGCCGCGTGGAAGTTCCTCGGCGACGACCAGGGCGGCCAGTACAAGATCTCCGCGCCGCAGTCGCTGCCGGACGGCTACACCCAGAAGTCGGCCAAGGAGGAGGCCGTCGACCCGGCCAAGCCCGAGGCGGCGAAGTTCGGCAAGAACCTCAACGTGCTGGTGGCCAGCTACAGCAAGGGCTCCGACGCGCTCGACACGCTCTCCGTGGTCGGCGTCTACGGGGAGCTCAACGACCCCGGCCAGATCATCGACGACTCGAAGAAGGACAGCGGCGGGCTGACCTGGTCCACGCCGCTCACGGACTTCCCGGCGCAGGACGGCCACAGCTCCTCGGCGAAGCTCGCCTGCGGCGTGGCCAGCGTCATCGCGGGCAAGGCCGGGCCCACGGTCTGCGTGTGGGCGGACAAGTCCACCACCGGCCGGATCACCTTCAGCAAGATCAGCCTGACCGGCGGCGGCCAGGGCCTCACCCCGGCCCAGGCCGCGGACAGGACCCGGGCGATCCGCGACGCCATGGTCGTCGCCAAGTAACCGGGGCACCGCCCCGCCACGTCACCACCACGTCCCCGCCGCCGCCGGCCGCGCCGGGCGGCACCCGGGCATCGCCATCAGAGAGGCCTCGCGTGACCGAGCAGAACCCCTACGGCCCCCCGCCGCAGCCGGGACACGACGCACCGCCGCCCCCGCCGGCCCCGCCGGGCTACGGCGGCATCCCGCCGCAGAGCCCCCCGCCCGGCTACCCGCCGGTCGGCGAGCCGGGCGCCTACCCCGGGTACGGCGCGTACCCGCCGGTGCCGCCGCCGCGCAAGTCCCGCAAGACGCTCTGGACCGTGCTCGGCGTCGTCGGCGCCTTCGTGCTGCTGGGCGGCGGCGCGCTCGCCTACTTCGTCTACGACGTCGCCAGCAGCGCGGGCACCCAGAAGATCGTCCTGCCGGCCACGTTCAAGGACCTGCGCCAGAGCGACGACCCCCAGGTCGCCGACACCCTGGAGAAGGGGCTCACCTCCAGCTTCGGCAAGGGCGACGGCAACTGGAGCCCCACCGGGGTGGGCGCCCTCTACCAGAACGCGCAGTCGGACCCGCAGCTGGTCGTGTTCGGGGGCTACGGCAAGGTCCTGGCGCCGAAGCAGGAACTGAACCAGGCGTTCCAGGGCATGGCGTCCACCGGTCGCAAGCTCGACAACCGGCACGTGGTGGACGCCGGCCCCAAGGGCGGCGCGATGGAGTGCGCCACCGTCGTCGGCGGCGAGGGCGAGGCCGGGACCACGATGGGCATCTGCGCCTGGGCCGACAGCAGCGGCCTGGTGATGGTCATGACGGTGGCCGACCCGAGCGCCCAGCCGGACCTGGACAAGCTCGCCGCCGACACCCGCGACCTGCGCGCGGTCGCCGAGGTCCCCAAGTAGTCCACCGGGAACCGCCGGTGACCCTCCGGGCACCGGGAGACGCCGAAGGGCCCCGCACCGGTCGGTGCGGGGCCCTTGCGGATGCGGCGGGCGCGGGTCAGGCGCTCTTCTCGCGCCGCTCGCGCTTGATCATGTCGCGCGGGACGAGGGTGGGGATGGCGTGCTTGGAGACCACGTCCCCGGTGACCACCACGCGGGCGACGTCCTGACGCGAGGGCACCTCGTACATCACGGACATCAGCACCTCCTCCATGATGGCCCGCAGACCGCGCGCGCCGGTGCCGCGCAGGATCGCCTGGTCGGCGATCGCCTCCAGCGCGTCCCGGGAGAACTCCAGCTCCACGCCGTCCAGTTCGAAGAGCTTGCGGTACTGCTTGACCAGCGCGTTCTTCGGCTCGGTGAGGATCTGCAGGAGCGCCTCGCGGTCCAGGTTGTGGACGCTGGTGATCACCGGCAGCCGGCCGATGAACTCGGGGATCATGCCGAACTTCACCAGGTCCTCGGGCATCACCTGGCGGAAGTGGTCGCTGGCGTCCGACTCCCGCTTGGAGCGGATGTTGGCGCCGAAGCCGATGCCCTTGGCGCCGGCCCGGCCCTCGATGATCCGCTCCAGGCCGGCGAACGCGCCGCCGACGATGAACAGCACGTTGGTGGTGTCGATCTGGATGAACTCCTGGTGCGGGTGCTTGCGCCCGCCCTGCGGCGGCACCGAGGCGGTGGTGCCCTCCAGGATCTTCAGCAGCGCCTGCTGCACGCCCTCGCCGGAGACGTCCCGGGTGATCGACGGGTTCTCGCTCTTGCGCGCGACCTTGTCGATCTCGTCGATGTAGATGATCCCGGTCTCGGCCTTCTTGACGTCGTAGTCGGCCGCCTGGATCAGCTTGAGCAGGATGTTCTCGACGTCCTCGCCGACGTACCCGGCCTCGGTCAGCGCGGTGGCGTCCGCGATCGCGAACGGCACGTTGAGCATCCGGGCCAGGGTCTGCGCCAGCAGCGTCTTGCCGGAGCCGGTGGGGCCCAGCAGCAGGATGTTGGACTTGGCCAGCTCGATGGCGTCCTCGCGGCCGTTGCCGCCGCTGCGGCCCGCCTCGCCGGCCTGGACGCGCTTGTAGTGGTTGTAGACCGCCACCGACAGGGCCTTCTTGGCGAGGTCCTGGCCGACCACGTACTGGTCCAGGAACTCGTAGATCTCCCGCGGCTTCGGCAGCTCCTCGAAGCGCACCTCGGAGGTCTCGGCGAGTTCCTCCTCGATGATCTCGTTGCACAGGTCGATGCACTCGTCGCAGATGTACACGCCTGGGCCGGCGATCAGCTTCTTCACCTGCTTCTGCGACTTGCCGCAGAACGAGCACTTGAGCAGGTCGCCACCGTCTCCGATGCGTGCCACGAGGTGCTTCCCCTTCGCCAGGGGCCCCGCAGAAGTTCCGGGGCCTGGTGCTGTGGACCGTCAACGCCGACGGCGATCGGTCTCGCTATCCGACGGTACTCTGCCGGGCCCCTGATTCCGTCCTCTTCGCCGGGTCTGCCCTACGCCCTGGGCGAATTGATACCGAACAGATGCCGTTGCGGAGGCCGCCGACGACCCGGAGCGGAGCGCGCACGCAGGATGCGCGCCCCGCCTCGGAGGGTGCCGGCCTCAGGAGGTCAGCGAGGTCTTGCGGGTGGAGATGATCTGGTCGACGAGGCCGTACTCCAGGGCCTCCTCGGCGGTGAGGATCTTGTCGCGCTCGATGTCCTCGCGCACCTGCTCCACCGGCTTGTTGGAGTGCTTGGAGAGCATCTGCTCCAGCTGCTCGCGCATCCGGAAGATCTCCTTGGCCTGGATCTCCAGGTCGGACACCTGGCCGCGGCCGGTCTCGGTGTACGGCTGGTGGATCAGGATGCGGGCGTTCGGCAGCGCCATCCGCTTGCCGGGGGTGCCGGCGGCGAGCAGCACGGCCGCGGCGGAGGCCGCCTGGCCCATGCAGACCGTGGTGATGTCCGGCTTCACGTACTGCATGGTGTCGTAGATGGCCGTCAGGGCCGTGAACGAGCCGCCGGGCGAGTTGATGTACATCTGGATCTCGCGGTCCGGGTCCATCGACTCCAGGCACAGCAGCTGCGCCATGATGTCGTTCGCCGAGACGTCGTCGACCTGCGAGCCGAGGAAGATGATGCGCTCCTCGAACAGCTTGGCGTACGGGTCGTACTCGCGGATGCCCTGCGTGGTGCGCTCGACGAAGCGCGGGACGATGTAGCGACCCTCGGCGCGCATGTCCTCGACGCGGGCCTGGGCGGCCGACAGGCTGGGGATGATCATGGGGGTTCTTGTCCTCCGGGGCGTTGTGGCTGTGGTCTCGTGGGCCGGGCCGAGGCTCAGGCGCCCGTGCCGCCGCCGCCGGGAACGTCCGCGGCGCTGTGCATGATCGCGTCGATCAGGCCGTACTCCAGGGCCTCCTCCGGCGCGAACCAGCGGTCGCGGTCGGAGTCCCTGGTGATCTGCTCGAAGGACTGGCCGCTGTGGAAGGCGATCAGCTCGGACATCCGCTTCTTGGTGCGCAGCAGCTGCTCGGCCTGGATGCGGATGTCGGTGGCGGAGCCGCCGAGGCCGGCGGACGGCTGGTGCATGAGGATGTTGGCGTTCGGCAGCGAGAAGCGCTTGCCCTTGGCGCCGGCGGTCAGCAGGAACTGGCCCATCGAGGCCGCCATGCCCATCGCGATGGTGACGACGTCGTTCTTGATGTACTGCATGGTGTCGTAGATCGCCATGCCCGCCGAGATCGAACCGCCCGGGGAGTTGATGTAAAGGAAGATGTCCTTTTCCGGGTCCGCGGCCAGCAGCAGCAGCTGGGCGGTGATCTTGTTGGCGATGTCGTCGTCGACCTGCTGGCCGAGGAAGATGATCCGCTCGTTGAGCAGCCGGTTGTACACCTGGTCGCCCAGGCCGCCGAGCACGTCACCAGAGGCGGCGTGCGGCGCCATCGGGCCAGGCATCTGCATCTGCGGGAACGTCACTTAGCCACCTGCTCAGTCGATTTGGACGGTCGCTCCACGGCCGTCACGATGTCGCACAGCTTCCGGGTATCACGGTGTGATTGGTGCTGTCCAAGGACCCTAACGCGCAGGCCGGGCCGCAGAATCCCTCACGCAGAACTGTTCGCTGTGAGCGCAGGGTCGGGCCCGCCCCGGGGGACGACGACGGGCCCGGACACCGTACGGCGTCCGGGCCCGTCGCAGACCTCAGGGGTTACCGGGGCACTCAGGCCTCGGTCTTCTCCTCGGCGGCGGTCTCCTCGGCGGCGGGGGCCTCGACGGTCTCGGCCGTCTCGTCCTCGTCGTCGAAGTTGACCTCGTTGCCCTCGGTGTCGACGACCTTGGCGGCCTCGACCACGGTGGCCAGCGCCTTGCCGCGGGCGACCTCGCCGACCAGCAGCGGCACCTGGCCACCCTGGACGACCTGCTGCGCGAACTGGTCCGGGGTTAGACCCGAGCCGGCGGCGCGGCGGATGAGGTGCTCGGTCAGCTCCTCCTGGTTAACACCCAGCTCTTCGTCGGCGACGATCTGGTCCAGGACGAACTGGGTCTTGATGCCCTTCTTCGCCTGCTCCTCGATCTCGGCGTCCCACTCCTCGCGGGACTTGCCCTGGGTCTCCAGGTAGCTGTCGATGTCGAGGCCCATCGGCTGGAGCTGGTGGTGCTCCAGGTTGTGCTTGCGGGTCTCGACCTCGTCCTTGAGGAGCTTCTCCGGGAACTCGATCTCGACCAGGCCGAGCAGGGCGTCCAGCACCTTCTCCTGGGCCTGGGTGGCCTGGTCGTACTCCTTCATGCGCTCCAGGCGCTTGCGGGAGTCGTCGCGCAGGGCCTCCAGGGTGTCGAACTCGCTGGCCAGCTGGGCGAACTCGTCGTCCAGCTCGGGCAGCTCCTTCTCCTGGACGGCGGTGACGGTGACGGTGACCTCGGAGGTCTGGCCCGCCTGGGTGCCACCCTTGAGCTCGGTGGAGAAGGTGGCGGTGCCACCGGCCTCCAGGCCGGTCACGGCGTCGTCGATGCCGTCGATCAGGCGGCCCGAGCCGATCTCGTAGCTGACGCCGTTGGCGGTGCCGTCCTCCGGCACCTCGCCGTCGACCTTGGCGATCAGGTCCACGACCACGATGTCACCGGCGGCCGCGGCGCGCTCGACGTCCTTGACCGAGGAGAAGCGCTCGCGCAGCTGCTCCAGGGACTTCTCGATGTCCTCGTCGGAGACGACGATCGGGTCGACGGTCACCTCGATGGAGGCGAAGTCCGGAAGGGTGATCTCCGGACGGATGTCCACCTCGGCGGTGAACTTCAGGTCGCCGCCATCGGCGAGCTTCTCGACACCCTCGATGTTGGTGATGTCGGGCTGTCCGAGGACCTCGATCTTGCCCTCGTCGACAGCCTGCGTGTAGAAGCGCGGGAGGGCGTCGTTGACGGCCTCCTCCAGCACAGCGCCACGGCCGAAGCGCTGGTCGATGACCCGGTTCGGGATCTTGCCCTTGCGGAAGCCCGGGACCGAGACCTGCTGGTTGATCTTCTTGTACGCCGCGTCGAGGCTGGGCTTGAGCTCCTCGAAGGGCACCTCGACGGTGAGTCGAACCCGGGTCGGGTTCAGAGTCTCGACGGCGCTCTTCACGGTTAGGTCTCCTATGGGCTTGCGGTCAGGTTGCCTCCGCCGTTCCCGGCCGCCGGCCGAGGCCGTACGAATGGGTCGGGCGAGACGGGCGATGAAGGGTTGGAGCTGCATCTCCCGTGGGGGGTGGACGGTGAGAGTGACTCCTCGCCCTCGTGCGGTTGACCTGGGTTGACACCGCAGGGACTACCGCCAGCGCCCCATCCTACCGGTACCACGAAAGGCGGACGCCAGGCGCCACCGTCGGGCCCGAACAGAACAGGGCCCCGCCACGGTGGACGAGACCCTGCCGCACTGTCGGGGTGACCGGATTCGAACCGACGGCCTTCCGCTCCCAAAGCGGACGCGCTACCAAACTGCGCCACACCCCGTGGTGCCGAGAGGAAGCGTACACGTCGGGCCCTGGCGGCTCGCCGACATATTCGGGGGCGGTCCGAGGGAGCGCGCGCAGAATCCGGTGTGCACGGAAGCGACCGGACCAGGTACGCTGTCCCCCGAACTTCCGGCCGGCAACGACCGGGGGATCGCGCGGGCGTAGCTCAATGGTAGAGCCCTAGTCTTCCAAACTAGTCACGCGAGTTCGATTCTCGTCGCCCGCTCATCGGCCCGGGGGGGGGGGGGGGGGGCCCCCCCCCCGCGGGGGGGGGGGGGGCGGGGGGGGGCCGCCCCCCCCCCCCCCGCGCGGGGGCGGCGGTCGGCGAGATCCGCGCCCG
>NZ_JBHWIR010000026.1:29930-34046 GCF_042731835.1 Kitasatospora sp. NPDC059817
GCGGGGGGTTTATATTTTGGACCCCCATTTTCAAAAAAAACCCCCCCCGTGTTTTCTTACGCCGCCCCCCGAACCCGGCCCGGCCCCGGGGGCTCCCCCCCCCCGGGGGGCCGTTGGCGTTTCCGGGCGGTCCTCCCGGCCCCGCGAGGCCGGGCGGGCCGGTTCAGAGTCCGAGCCGGGCGGCCCGGGCGGCCGCCCGGTCGAGCAGCCGGTGGACGTCGGCCTCCCGGGTGGCGGGGCGGTCGTTGTACTCGTCCGGGGAGTGCGCCGGGCGGCCGGTCGCGTGCAGCACCTCCATCAGCTGGACCCGGGCGGTGCGCACGGTGGCCGGGGTGCCGTAGCCGTGCGCGAGGACGGCGGCCTGGGCGCCGAGCAGGCAGACCCGGCCGCGTGCGTCCCACATCGCGCCCTGCAGCCAGCCGTGGGCACCGATGTAGCGGGAGGCGAGCCGCAGGTGGTCGGCGGCGCTGACCGGCACCGGGCGGGCCGGGCGGCGCCGCGCCCGGTCGAGCAGGGTGGCCCGGGGCGCCGGGTGGCCGGCGCACCACGGCCGCACGGCGGTGCCGTGGGGGCAGACGTACGGCACCGGGCGGCGCGCGGGGGCGGGCAGCGAGGCGAGGTAGGCCTCGATCTCGGCGGCCAGGCCGGAGCCGTCCGGGCCCGCCAGGAGGGGCGGAAGGGGTGCCGGAGGGGCCGCCAGGAGCAGCGGAGGGGGTGTCGGGGCGGCGCGGGTCATGCGGGCTCTCCAGGCGGGCGGTAGGGCCCCGGCCGGCGGCCACGGGGCGGTTCCGCTTCCCAAAGTGGTGCATTCCAGACATTTCCGCGACTGGAGAACCGGGGAGGCCGGACGGTTTCCCGCCTGGCTGCCGGGCCGATAGCCTCGGCGGCGTTCGAGCGCAGTTCGAGCGGGAGCTCACCCGCCGCGCTCCGAGGTGGAGGAGTCCCGGTGCGTCCCCAGGAGCGGCTGGCCGTCATACAGCGCTGTGTCGTCCGGGAGATGGCACGCCTCGGACAGGAGTTCAGCGCCGACGGCGAGGTGGTGCGCGGCCCGGGGACGACGGCGGTGGCGGTGCGCGAGCACCCCGGGAACGACGGCGCCGGCCACGTCGACCTCGGCTACGTGCTGCACCTGGGCCGGGCGGACGCGCCGGTGGTGTGGGACTGCGCGGCCGGCCTCGGCAAGACCGAGGAGGAGAAGCTCGCCAACGCGGTGAAGATGTGGGCGACCACCACCGCCTCGGTGCTGGTCGAGCTGACGGACGGGCGCGGCGTGCACGCCGACCACGCGGACCACCCCGAACTCCCGGGCTGGCACGCCGTCCAGGGGCCGGCGGCGGTGTTCGGCTTCGGCAACGAGCACCTGGCGGGCTGGCTCGCCGAGCACCGGGTGCTGCCGGCGCTCGCGCCCGCGCTGCGGCCGCAGCTGGCCGGGCCGGGGCCGGTCGGGGTGAAGCTCTTCCTGGGCGGGAAGGCGGGCGACGACGTCGCCGAGGTCCGGGTCGACGGCGAGGTGTCGGAGGCCGCGTCGGCGGCGCTGCGCGCGATGGACTGGCCGCGGGGCGAACGGCTGTGCTGGGCGCGGCTGTTCGTGCTGTTGACGGCCGAGCGGGCGGCGCCGGGGCAGGCCGCGGCGGCGGGTGCCGCGGCACCCGCGCCGATGCGCGCCCCCGCCCCGGCGGCGGCCCGCCCCCGGGGACTGTTCGCTCGCTGGCGGGAGGCCAGACGGGCCGGCCGGTGATCCCCTCGCGGGGGTCGCGGACGGCCCGGCCGGGTCAGCCGCCGGTGATGCCCGAGATGCTGTGGGCGAGGTTCGCCAGCAGGGAGTTGATCGAGCCCGCGACCGTGGTCTCGTGCAGCATGAAGCCGAACAGGGCGGCGATGATGCCGTGCGCGATCTTCAACTGCTTGTTGCGGATGAAGATGATGCACAGGATTGCGAACAGGACCAGCGCGGAGACGGAGAGTGCCACCCGGACTCACTTCCTCGTTTCATAGCGTGGTGCCGCCGCCCGGCGGCACCTGCGAAGCCGGACCCCGGCCTGTCCGACGGTCCCGAGGCGGAATCGCGGATCGACCGGCACACCACCGGCGAGGGAGCCCGGCGCGGTCGAACGTTGTCTGCCGTGCCGCACGTGACGCCCCCCATCCCCCGAATCCTGAACAGTCCCGCCCGGACTCAGTGTGGTCGACCGTGCCGATTGCGTAAAGGTCTGACAGTCAGCCCAACGCCGATATCCTGCGATGCGAGACGAGTTTCCGCCGACCGGGACGATAGCGGAGCCGTTCTGACGAATCGTCGCCGGGGCGGCGCTGAGCGGCCGGAAGGCGGCCGGAGACGGGTAACGGAAGCCGCAGGTCCGGTCAGCCGACGGGGCGGCCGATTTGGCCGAAGATCGGCTGCCCGGCTTGACAGCAGGTGCCCGCGGCATGTGCCGGTCCGTCCGGTGACGGACGGCCGGGGCGAGGGGCGTCAGTCGCGCCAGAGCAGCAGGACCGCGCGGTCGTCGTTGATGTCCCGGGCCACCGTCTCGATCAGCGCGGCCGCCGCACCGGCCCCCGCGCCCGGACCACTGCCGGGCACCAGCCGGTCCGCCTCCCCCATCAACCGGTCCATCCCCTCGGAGAGGTCCCGGCCCGGCTCCTCGACCATGCCGTCGGTGCACAGCATCAGCACGTCGCCGCGGTTCAGCCGGCCGCGCACCCCGTCGAACTTCGCGCCGTCGTAGATCCCGAGCAGCGGGCCCTCGGCCTCCTTGACCTCCCAGCGCCCGGCGCCCGCCAGCCGCTGCATCCCCGGCAGGTGCCCGGCCGACAGCAGCTCGTACTCGCCGGTGTCCAGGTCCAGCACCAGGTGGACGGCGGTCGCGAAGCCCTCCTCCCAGGACTGGCGCAGCAGGTAGCCGTTGGCGGCGGGCAGGAAGTCGTGCGCGGGCAGCGAGCCCACCAGGCCGCCGAAGGCGCCGGAGAGCAGCAGCGCGCGGGAGCCGGCGTCCATGCCCTTGCCGGAGACGTCCGCGAGGACCACCTCCAGCAGCCGCTGGCCCGGGCCGGTGCGGGCGGCGACCACGAAGTCCCCGGAGAAGGACTGCCCGCCGGCCGGGCGCAGCGCCATGTCGGCGTGCCAGCCGTCCGGGAGCTCCGGCACCCGGCTCTGCACCCGCAGCCGCTCGCGCAGGTCGAACAGCATGGTCGAGCCGCCCCACCAGGGCACGCCGACCCGGGCCCGGAACTGGGCCAGCAGCAGGCCGCCCACCCCGGCGGCGCCGACCACCAGGGCCGCGCCCGGGGTGACGCCGTAGACGTAGGCCTCGGGGTTCTCGCTGGCCACCCGCTGGCCGGTGTGGATCACCGACTCGGCGGACAGGCCGAGCGCCGCCAGCGCGTACAGCACCACCAGGCTGCCGGGGCGCAGCAGCAGCGCGCCGGCCAGGATCGGCAGGACCAGCGCGGTGGGCGGGGCCCAGGCGGGGATCCAGATGTTGAGCAGGATCAGCAGCGGGACGAGCAGGGCGAGGGCGCAGAGCACCGGCCAGTCGGCGGCGCCGCCGCGGAAGTAGTCGACACCGGCCGTGCGCAGCCTTCGGCGGACCCGGCGGAGCCTCCTGCGCAACCGGGCCGTCACGGGTCCGGACGCCGTGGCGGCGCCGGGCCTCGTCGCAGTCGTCTGGGGCGGTGCGCCCGGCGGTCTGCCAGCCATGGGGCCCGACCTTATCCACGGGCACCGCCCGGCGTCGACGGGCCGGACACGAGCGGGTGCGCCGTGGCGCGGGCCCGTCAGTCGGTTTCGGCCGATTGCCGCGACGGCGGGCGCGGCGTCAGGAGGCGTGCGCCGGTTGGGCGTACGAACCACGCGGGCGGCGCACGCGCCCCGCGCGCACCGGCGCCGGCGCGCCCGGCCCTGTGGCCGATGACACAGCCGTACGGGCCCGGGAACGGCGGCGGCCACGGTGACCACGGGCACAGGAATAGTGTTCGGCGGCGCGGCGGTACGCCACGACTTCAACAGCATCGAGGGCGAACCGGACGGCGTCGGCGATCTCCTCACCCTCAACTCCTCCGGCGGGCTGAGCTACCAGCACGGCGTGGGCAACGGCAAGTTCTCCGAGAAGACGACCG
>NZ_JBHWIR010000026.1:34056-52616 GCF_042731835.1 Kitasatospora sp. NPDC059817
GGCCCCCCCCCCCCCGGCCCCCGGCCCGCGGCGCCCGGGCCCCGGGGCCCCCGCGCCCGGGGGGGGGGGCCGGGGGGGGGGGGGGGCCCGCGGGGGGGGGGGGGGGCCCGCCCCACGGGGGGTGGACGGGGGGAGGGATCAGCCCTGCGGGTGGTGGGCCGGGATCGGCGGGAGCTCGCCGGTGGTCTCGTACTCGCTCAGCATCTCGATCCGGCGGGTGTGCCGCGGCTCGCCGCTGTAGGGGGTGTTGAGGAAGACCTCGACGAACTTGGTGGCCTCCTCCAGCGTGTGCATGCGGCCGCCGACGGAGACCACGTTGGCGTTGTTGTGCTCGCGGCCGAGCCCGGCGGTCTGCTCGCTCCAGGCCAGCGCCGCCCGCACGCCCTTGACCTTGTTGGCGGCGATCGCCTCACCGTTGCCCGAGCCGCCGATGACGACGCCCAGCGCCTCCGGGTCGGCGGCGGTGCGCTCGGCGGCGCGCAGGCAGAACGGCGGATAGTCGTCCTCGGCGTCGTAGATGTGCGGCCCGCAGTCGACCGGCTCGTGGCCGGCCTCCTTGAGCCACTCCACGAGGTGGTTCTTCAGTTCGTATCCGGCATGGTCTGAGCCCAGGTACACGCGCATGCCATGAGTGTGGCATGCGCGTGCGCCCGGGCCCGGCAGGGGGCTCACCGCTTCGCGGCGAGCTTCCAGACCAGCGGCAGGGCCCCGGCGGCGAGGACGGCCTTCAGGGCGTCGCCGACCAGGTACGGGTAGAGGCCGAGCTCGGCCGCCCGGGCGAGCGGGACGTGCAGCGACAGGGCCAGGTACGGGACGCCGACCGCGTAGATGGCGAGGCTGCCGAGGACCATGGTGACGGCGGTGTTCACCGGGCTCCGGTCGGCGCCGCGGCGGGCCAGCTCGCCGGTCAGGCCGGCCGCCAGGACGAAGCCGAGCACGTAGCCGAGCGAGGGCATCGTCCAGCCGGAGGTGCCCTCGGCGAACCAGGGCATCCCCGCCAGGCCGGCCAGCAGGTAGAGGGCGAGCGAGGCGATGCCGCGGCGGGCGCCGAGCGCGGTGCCGACCAGCAGGGCGGCGAAGGTCTGGCCGGTGACCGGCACCGGCGAGCCGGGGACGTTCACCGACAGCTGGGCGGCCACGCCGGTCAGGGCGGCGCCGCCGGCCACCAGGGCCAGGTCGCGGGCCTGGGCGCCGAGGCGGGTGGTGGCGGCGGGCAGCAGGTCGGCGAGGACGGCGCGGCGCGGTATCGGGGTGGTGGCAGTGGCCATCGGGGGTCTCCTGTGGGGTGCTCAGGTGAGTGAACACCTGTGAACCTACGTGGTGATCCACTACGCCACCGCCACGGTTTCGGACAAAGCCCCGCCCTCGGCCGTTGTCGGAACCGGCTCATTTCGGCCCATACCGACGCTGTGTCACTGGTCGACCCCGCTTCGTCACCGCGTGGTCCGCATGGTGGGCCCGAGGTCCCCGCTCTTGGCATGAACAGAGGTGTCGCCGGATATTGGACAGCTCATGCCGCATTCCGCAAAGTCTGGATCCAGCCCTATGGCCCCCACCTCCGCGCCCAAGGCGTCCGGGACCACCGACGCCGACGGTGCCCCGGCCACCGGCCAGCAGCTCGCGCACGGCCTCAAGCAGCGCCACCTGTCGATGATCGCGCTGGGCGGGGTGATCGGCGCGGGCCTGTTCGTCGGCTCCGGCGCCGGCATCGCGGCCGCCGGTCCGGCGATCATCCTGGCGTTCACCCTCTCCGGCCTGCTGGTCATGCTGATCATGCGGATGCTCGGCGAGATGTCGGCCGCCCGCCCCGCCTCCGGATCGTTCTCGGTGCACGCCGAGAAGGAGATCGGCCCCTGGGCCGGGATCACGGCCGGCTGGATGTACTGGGTGATGCTGTGCTGCGGCGTCGCCGCCGAGGCCACCGCCGCCGGGAAGATCGTCAACGGCTGGGTGCCGGGCGTCTCCTCCTGGGTCTGGGTCGGCCTGTTCATGGTCTTCTTCTGCGCCAGCAACCTGACCGCGGTGAAGAACTTCGGCGAGTTCGAGTTCTGGTTCGCCGCCATCAAGGTCGCCGCGATCATCGCCTTCCTGGTCCTCGGCGGCCTCGGCATCGCCGGGGTGATCGGCCCCGGCGCCCCCGGCGCGACCAACCTGACCGGCCAGGGCGGCTTCCTGCCCACCGGGGTCAGCGGGCTGATCGTCGGCCTGCTCGCCTCCGTCTTCGCCTACGGCGGGCTGGAGACCGTCACCATCGCCGCCGCCGAGTCCGACGACCCCCGCAAGAACGTCGCCAACGCGGTGCGCACGGCGGTGTGGCGGATCGCGATCTTCTACATCGGCTCGATGGCCCTGGTCGTCACCCTGGTCTCCTGGAAGGACCCGGCGGTGGTCACCGACGGCCCGTACGTCACCGTGCTGCGGCACCTCGGGGTGACCGGCGCCGGGACGATCATGGAGGTGGTGGTGCTGATCGCGCTGCTCTCCGCGATGAACGCCAACATCTACGGCGCCTCCCGGATGGCGTACTCGCTGGTCGGCCGCGGCCAGGGCCCCCGGGCGCTGGCCAAGGTCTCCGGCGGGGTGCCGCGCCGGGCCGTGCTGGCCTCCTGCCTGTTCGGCTTCGGCGCCGTGCTGGCCGCCAAGTTCTGGCCGGAGACCGTCTTCACCTGGCTGATGAACACCACCGGCGTGGCCATCCTGGTCGTCTGGCTGTTCATCTGCCTCGTCCAGCTGCGGATGCGCCGCCGGCTGGAGCGCGAGGCGCCCGAACTGCTCACCGTGAAGATGTGGGGCTACCCCTACCTGACCTGGATCGCGATGGCCGCCGTGGCCGGCATCCTCGCCCTGATGACCACCACCGAGGGCAACCGGCAGCAGCTGTACGCGGCCGGGGTGCTGGTCGCGCTGCTGAGCGCCGCCGGCCTGGTCAAGCAGCGGCGGGACGCGGCCGCCGCCCGCTGACCCCGGCACGCACGAGGGCCCGGTACCGCCAGCCGCGGTACCGGGCCCTTCGCGCGCCCCGCGCTACTCGAAGGACGGGCCCGCCGTACGGGTCCGCTTGATCTCGTAGAAGCCCGGGGTGGAGGCCACCAGCAGGGTGCCGTCCCAGAGCCGGGCCGCGGCCTCGCCCTTCGGGGCCGGGGTGACCACCGGGCCGAAGAAGGCGACCCGCTCGCCGTCCACGCCCTCCACCGCGATCACCGGGGTGCCGACGTCCTCGCCGACCAGGGTGATGCCCTCCTTGTGCGAGGCGCGCAGGGCCTCGTCGTACGCGTCCGTGTCGGCCGCGTCCGCCAGCTCCGCGGGCAGCCCGGCGGCCACCAGCGCCGCCTCGACCGTCTCCCGGTTCTGCGGCAGGCCCTGGTTGTGGAAGCGCAGGCCCAGCTCGGTGTAGAGCCGGCCCAGCACCTCGTCGCCGTGCTGCCGGGCGGCCGCTATGCACACCCGCACCGCGCCCCAGGCGTTGTCCAGCAGCTCGCGGTAGTTCTCCGGGAGGTCGCGGTCCTCGTTCAGCACCGACAGGCTCATCACGTGCCAGTTCACGTCCACCGGACGCAACTGCTGCACCTCGATCAGCCAGCGGGACGTCATCCACGCCCACGGGCAGGCCGGGTCGAACCAGAAGTCGGCGGTCTTGCGCTCAGCGGCAGTCGTCACGGCTGTCGTCCTTCGTGAGGTGATGACGAGGCAGGCAGGCGTGCCACCCCGACCCGTCAACACCCGCCCGCCGCCGCTGATTCCGGCCCCGCCGGGACGGCCTGTGCAATGGTACCGGCGAGGGAGGGCGTGAAAGGATGCCCCTGCGGAGCGCGGCACACCGCGCGCCGAGACCGCACCACCCACAGACGCACCACCGTGCGAGCCGGACAAAGGAGTACCGCCGTGCCGGGCAAGAACCTGAGCCGCGACGAAGCGCAGCAGCGGGCCAGCATCCTGGCCGTGGAGGGCTACCAGGTCCGGCTGGACGTGACCTCCGCCCCCGATCCGGCGGCCGCCACCTTCCGCTCCACCACCACCGTCACGTTCCGCTGCTCCCGGCCCGGCGCCGCCACCTTCCTCGACCTGCTCGCCCCCGCCGTCCACGCCGTCACCCTCAACGGCCGCGCGATCGACCCGGCCACCGCCTACGACGGCGCCCGGGTGCACGTCGACGGCCTCGCCGCCGAGAACGTCCTCACCGTCGAGGCGGACTGCGCCTACAGCCGCACCGGCGAGGGCCTGCACCGCTTCACCGACCCGGTGGACGGCGAGACGTACCTCTACACCCACTACGAGCCGGCCGACGCCCGCCGGGTCTTCGCGACCTTCGAACAGCCCGACCTGAAGGCCCCGTTCGGCTTCACCGTGACCGCCCCCGCCGCCTGGGACGTCTGGTCCAACGCCGTCCACGACAAGGTCACCGAGGAAGGCGCCGCCCGCACCTGGGAGTTCGCGCCGACCCAGCCGATCTCCAGCTACCTCACCGCCGTCGTGGCCGGCCCCTACCACGTCGCCCGCGACCACTACAGCCGCGAACTCGCCGACGGCACCACCCTGGAGATCCCGCTCTCCGCGATGTGCCGCAAGTCCCTCGCCCAGTACTTCGACGCGGACGAGATCCTCGGCGTCACCAAGCTCGGACTCGACTTCTTCCACGAGGAGTTCGACTACCCGTACCCCTTCGGCAAGTACGACCAGGCGTTCGTCCCCGAGTACAACATCGGCGCCATGGAGAACCCCGGCTGCGTCACCTTCCGCGAGGAGTTCGTCTTCCGCTCGAAGGTCACCGACGCCGCCTACGAGGGCCGCGCCAACGTCATCCTGCACGAGATGGCGCACATGTGGTTCGGCGACCTGGTCACCATGCGCTGGTGGGACGACCTGTGGCTGAAGGAGTCCTTCGCCGACTTCATGGGCTCCTACGGCCTGATCGGCGCCCGCACCCGGTACTCCTCCGCCTGGGTCACCTTCGCCAACCAGCGCAAGGCCTGGGCCTACCGGCAGGACCAGCTCCCCACCACCCACCCGATCACCGCCGACATCCGCGACCTCGAGGACGCCAAGCTCAACTTCGACGGCATCACCTACGCCAAGGGCGCCGCCGTCCTCAAGCAGCTGGTCGCCTACGTCGGCTCCGAGGCCTTCTTCGAGGGCGCCCGCCGCTACTTCAAGCGCCACGCCTTCGGCAACACCGAACTCGGCGACCTGCTGGGCGTCCTGGAGGAGACCAGCGGCCGCGACCTCAAGGCCTGGGCCGCCGCCTGGCTGCAGACCGCCGGGGTCGACTCGCTCACCCCGCAGGTGACCACCGACGCCGAGGGCCGGATCACCGAACTCGCCGTCCTCCAGGACGGGACGGTGCTGCGCCCGCACCGGATCGCGATCGGCCTCTACGACCGGGACGCCGACGGCTCCCTGGTGCGCACCGAGCGGATCGAGCTCGACGTCACCGGCAACCGCACCGTCGTCGCCGAGGCCGCCGGCCGCCCCCGCCCCGCGCTGGTGCTGCTCAACGACGACGACCTCACCTACTGCAAGATCCGCTTCGACTCCGAGTCCCTGGAGACCCTGCGCACCGGCCTCGGCGACATCCACGACGAGCTGGCCCGGGCACTCGCCTGGTCCGCCGTCTGGAACCTCACCCGGGACGGCCTGATGCCGGCCCGCGACTACGTCGCCCTGGTGCTGCGCTTCGCCGGCCAGGAGGGCAACATCGGCGTGCTGCAGTCGCTGCACGCCCAGGCCAAGACCGCCGTCGACCTGTACGCCGACCCGGCCTGGCGCGGCGAGGGCGGCCGGCAGCTGGCCGACGGCGCCCTGCGCGAACTGCGCGAGGCCGTCCCCGGCAGCGACCACCAGCTGGCCTGGGCCCGCTTCCTCGCCCAGACCGCGGGCGGCGCCGAGCACCTCGGCCTGGTCCGCGGCCTGCTGGCCGGCAGCGCCCGGATCGACGGCCTGGACGTCGACCAGGAGCTGCGCTGGTCGCTGTGGCTGGCGCTGGCCGCCGCCGGCCAGGCCGGCGACGAGGAACTGGCCGGGGAGCTGGCCGCCGACAACACCGCCAGCGGCAAGCGCCAGTACACCCAGTGCCTGGCCGCCCGGCCCACCGCAGAGGCCAAGGCCGCCGCCTGGTCGGCCGTGGTCGACTCCGACGAACTGCCGAACGCCTTGGTCGAGGCCCAGATCGCGGGCTTCGCGCTGCCCGCCCACCGCGACCTGACCGCGCTCTACGCGGCGCCCTACTTCAAGCTGCTGGAGCGGGTCTGGGCCGAGCGGACCATCGAGATCGCGATGCGGATCGTCAGCGGGTTCTTCCCGCGCGCGCAGACCAGCGAGCAGACCCTGGCCGAGGCCGACGCCTGGCTGGACGGCCACCCGCAGGCCGCGCCGGCGCTGCGCCGCCTGGTCCTGGAGTGCCGCGACGACCTGGCCCGCGCGCTGCGGGCGCAGGCCTGCGACCGGGCCTGACACAGGCGTGAAGGGGCCCGCCGTGCGGACACGGCGGGCCCCTTCGCGTCGGGGCGCCCCTTCGCGTCGGGGCGTCAGTCGCGGCGCAGGCCGCGGTCCAGGGCGGCGATCGCGCTGCCCTGGGCGTCGTCGCCGTCCAGCGACCAGACCATCACGCCGCCCAGGTCGTTCCAGCGCACGTACCGCGCCTTCTGGGTGAGCACCTCGGCGGTGTCGTAGCTGTAGAAGGTGGTGCCGTCGTACTTCCAGGACGCGCCGTGGTCGCGGTCCACGTACACCTTGCCGGGCAGCGCGTTGACCTCCCGGTAGGAGAGGTCGGGGGCGGCGGCGGTGGCGCTCTGGTAGAGGCCGCCGCGCTTGCCGGGCGCGACGCCCGTCCAGCCGTGGCCGTACAGCGGGGCGCCGAGCACGATCTGCTCGGCGGGCAGGCCGCGCTCCTGGTAGTGGTCGACGGCCGTGTCGGCGCTGCGCCGGCGGGCGTCGGGGTCGGCCGGGTCGGAGTAGAGGTTGGCCTGGTGGTTGGCCGGGCCCTTGCCCTCCCAGGGGCCGTGCAGGTCGTAGGTCATCAGGTTGAGCCAGTCCACCGACTCGCTCAGCTCGGGCAGTTCGAGCCGGTCGGCGACGGTCTCGTTGGCGGCGACGGCGGCGGTCAGCAGGTAGTGCCGGCCCTTGTCGCCCTTCTTGCCGCCCTTCTTGCCGAAGTCGTCGAGCTGGCGGCGGAACTCCTGCATCAGCAGGGTGAAGTTGCGCCCGTCCTCGGGGCGGACCACGTTGCCCGCGTCCCCGCCGCCGCCCGGGTACTCCCAGTCGATGTCGATGCCGTCGAAGACGCCCGCGGCCGCGCCGGCGCCGCCCTCCGGGGAGCCGGGCAGGACCGGCACGTCGCCCTTGAGGTAGAGGTCGATGCAGGAGGAGACGAACTTCTTGCGCGCGGCGTCGGTGGCGGCCGCGTCGGAGAAGTACTTGGACCAGCTCCAGCCGCCGAGCGAGATGACCGTGCGCAGCTGCGGGTTCTTCGCCTTGAGCTTGCGCAGCTGGTTGAAGTGGCCCTTCAGCTTCTGGCCCGGGGCGTCGGCCACGCCGTCGACCGAGTCGGCGGCGGAGAAGGCGCGCTGGTAGTCGTTGCGGGCGTCGCCCTGGCCTGCGTCGTTGGTCTCGAAGCAGGTGCCGTCGGCGGAGACGTTGCCGAAGGCGTAGTTGACGACGGTGAGCTTCCCGGCCTGGCCGGAGTCCTGGACGCGCTTGGCGGAGCTGTCGGCGCCCCACTGGGTGAAGTAGCCGACCCGCTGGCCCTTCAGCTTCGGGCCGTGCCCGCCGTCGGCGGCGTTGGCGGTGGCGGGGGCGGCGAGCAGCGCGGCGACGGTGGCGGCGGCGAGCAGGACTGAGGCGCGAGTGGGCATACCGGACCTGTTCTCTGAATGATCGTCAAATGGTCTGGACCAGATGGGATAGAGGTTTAGTCCATCGCGGCACACCGCACAAGGGGCAGGGCTCAGGAGAGGCAGCATGCAAAAGAGGCCGGACCGCGCGATGCGGTCCGGCCTCTCAGCCACCGGGGCGCTCAGCCCCCGGAACTAGAACTCGGTTCAGCCGATGAGCGAGCGCAGCACGTACTGCAGGATGCCGCCGTTGCGGTAGTAGTCCGCCTCACCGGGGGTGTCGATGCGGACGACCGCGTCGAACTCCTTGTCACCGGCCTTGACCTTGACGGTCTTCGGGGTGCGGCCCTCGTTGAGCTCGGTCACGCCGGTGAAGGAGAAGGTCTCCTCGCCGGTCAGGCCGAGGGACTCGGCGGTCTGGCCCTCCGGGAACTGCAGCGGCAGGACGCCCATGCCGATCAGGTTCGAGCGGTGGATGCGCTCGTACGACTCGGCGATGACGGCCTTGACGCCCAGCAGCGCGGTGCCCTTGGCGGCCCAGTCGCGGGACGAGCCGGAGCCGTACTCCTTGCCGGCCAGGACGACCAGCGGGGTGCCGGCGGCCTGGTAGTTCTGCGAGGCGTCGTAGATGAACGACACCGGGCCGTCGGCCTGGGTGAAGTCGCGGGTGTAGCCGCCCTCGGTGCCCGGCGCGATCTGGTTGCGCAGACGGATGTTGGCGAAGGTGCCGCGGATCATCACCTCGTGGTTGCCGCGGCGCGAGCCGTAGGAGTTGAAGTCGCGCTTCTCGACACCGTTGGCGGTCAGGTACTGCGCCGCCGGGGTGCCCGGCTTGATGTTGCCGGCCGGGGAGATGTGGTCGGTGGTGACCGAGTCGCCCAGCTTGGCCAGGACACGGGCGCCGGCGATGTCGGTCACCGGGCTCGGGGTCTTGGCCATGCCCTCGAAGTACGGGGGCTTGCGGACGTAGGTGGACTCGGCGTCCCACTCGAAGGTGTTGCCGGTCGGGACCGGGAGCGACTGCCAGCGGTGGTCACCGGCGAAGACGTCCTGGTAGCCCTTGTCGAACATCGCCTCGTCGATGGAGCCGGCGACGGTGTCCGCCACCTCCCGCTCCGACGGCCAGATGTCGGCGAGGAAGACGTCGTTGCCGTCGGCGTCCTGGCCCAGGGCGTCGCGGGTGATGTCGATGTTCATGTTGCCGGCCAGGGCGTAGGCGACCACCAGCGGCGGCGAGGCCAGGTAGTTCATCTTCACGTCCGGGTTGATCCGGCCCTCGAAGTTGCGGTTGCCGGAGAGCACCGAGACGACCGCCAGGTCGGCCTCGTTGACGGCGGCCGAGACCTCCTCGGGCAGCGGGCCCGAGTTGCCGATGCAGGTGACGCAGCCGTAGCCGACCAGGTTGAAGCCCAGCTTCTCCATGTACGGGAGCAGGCCGGCCTTCTCGTAGTAGTCCATGACGACCTTGGACCCGGGGGCCAGGGTGGTCTTGACCCACGGCTTGACCGTGAGGCCCTTCTCCACGGCCTTCTTCGCCAGCAGGGCGGCGCCCAGCATGACGGAGGGGTTGGAGGTGTTGGTGCAGGAGGTGATCGAGGCGATCACGACCGCGCCGTTGTCGATCTCGTACGTCGACCCGTCGGGGGCGGTGACGGCGGTCGGCTTCGAGGCCTCGGCGGAGTAGGTCGGCAGCGCCTCGGCGAACCGGGTGGCGGCCTCGGCCAGGACGACGCGGTCCTGCGGGCGCTTCGGGCCGGAGATCGACGGGACGACGGTGGAGACGTCCAGCTCCAGGTACTCGGAGAAGACCGGCTCGACCGACGGGTCGTGCCAGAGGCCCTGCTCCTTGGCGTACGCCTCGACCAGGGCGAGCTGCTGCTCGTCGCGGCCGGTGAGCTTGAGGTAGTTGATGGTCTCGGCGTCGATCGGGAAGATCGCGCAGGTCGAACCGAACTCCGGCGACATGTTGCCGATGGTGGCGCGGTTGGCCAGCGGGATCGCGGAGACGCCCTCGCCGTAGAACTCGACGAACTTGCCGACCACACCGTGCTTGCGCAGCATCTCGGTGATGGTGAGCACCAGGTCGGTGGCGGTGGTGCCGGCCGGCAGCTGGCCGTTGAGCTTGAAGCCGACCACGCGCGGGATCAGCATGGAGACCGGCTGGCCCAGCATCGCGGCCTCGGCCTCGATGCCGCCGACGCCCCAGCCCAGCACGCCCAGGCCGTTGACCATGGTGGTGTGCGAGTCGGTGCCGACGCAGGTGTCCGGGTAGGCCTGGCCGCCGCGGACCATGATGGTGCGGGCCAGGTGCTCGATGTTCACCTGGTGGACGATGCCGGTGCCGGGCGGGACGACCTTGAACTCGTCGAAGGCGGTCTGGCCCCAGCGCAGGAACTGGTAGCGCTCCTTGTTGCGGCCGTACTCGATCTCGACGTTCTGGACGAAGGCGTCCGGGGTGCCGAACTTGTCGGCGATGACGGAGTGGTCGATGACCAGCTCGGCCGGGGCCAGCGGGTTGATCTTGGCCGGGTCGCCGCCCAGCTCCTTGACGGCCTCACGCATGGTGGCGAGGTCGACCACGCACGGCACACCGGTGAAGTCCTGCATGATCACGCGGGCCGGGGTGAACTGGATCTCCTGGCTCGGCTGGGCGCTGGCGTCCCAGTTGCCGAGCGCGCGGATGTGGTCGGCGGTGATGTTCGCGCCGTCCTCCGTGCGGAGCAGGTTCTCCAGCAGCACCTTGAGGCTGTACGGCAGCCGCTCGGAACCCTCGACGGCGGAGAGCTTGAAGATCTCGTACGACTCGTCGCCCACCTGCAGCGAGCTGCGGGCGTCGAAGCTGTTCGCGGACACGACTGACTCCTTCTGGGTGCTTCGTGCGGTATCCGGCCGCCACGGTGGTAAGGTCAGCCTTACTTAGGCTTACCTTGCCCGCATCGCCGGCGAGCTCCGCTCGGCAAGTATCTTGATGTCGAGATATATCCTATGGGGCAGTTATCTCGATGTCGAGATAAACCATAGTGCATGCCGTCACCTTCACCACCGCAGGCATGCCTGGGTCGACAAAAGCGCAGGTCAGCAGCCTTTCGGGCGGCGGCGGGCGGCAACGGCAGCACTGCCGGCTCGGCACCGGCCCAGTGTCGACTCGGCATCGGCCCACCACCGGCTCACACCAGCTCACCACCGGAACCGTTGGTCGGCGACGGGACGAGCAGAGGCGCGCCCGCGCGGCCCGCGCGCCTCCGGGCCCGTTCGAGGGTGTCCGCCGGCGCCCGGCGCCGTTGAGCAGGGTGTCCGTCGCCCTGCCCCTGGAAGGCCCCTCGATGTCCGCTCCGCTCGCCGCCGCTCCACTCGCCGCCGCACTGCTGCCGCTGGCCCTGCTCGTCCCCGCCGCCGCCTCGTCGGGTGCCGCCGCCCCGTCGGTCGCCGCTGCCTCGTCGGGCTCCGCCGCCTCGCCGGTCTCCGTCGTCGAGGCCGCCTTCGACCCCGCGACGGCCTTCGTCCCGCCGACCGCCGTCAGCTACGCGGACGACCTCGTGCCGTACGGCGCGCACACCCGGATCGTCACCGACCGCTCCACCCCGGGGCGGACGGTGCTCACCATGACCGTCACCGGGCTCGCCCCCGACCACGAGTTCCCGGTCCACCTGCACACCGGCTCCTGCGGAGCCGACCCGGCCTCGTCCGGACCGCACTACCAGGACGCCGTGGACCCGGTGCAGCCGTCCACCGACCCGGCGTACGCCAACGGGCGCAACGAACTGCGGCTGGCGCTGCGCACCGACGAGCACGGCGAGGGCACCGCGACGGCCTCGGTGCCCTGGCAGCCGCGGTCGGGCGAGGCCCGCTCACTGGTGATGCACGCGGGCACCCCGACCGGCCCGCACGCGGCGGGCGACCGGGCGGCCTGCGTCAAGCTGGAGAAGTGAGCTTCCGCCTCAGAAGCCGAGGGTGGCGACCAGGACCGCCTTGATGGTGTGCAGGCGGTTCTCGGCCTGGTCGAACACGACGGAGTGCGCCGACTCGAACAGCTCGTCGGTGCACTCCAGCTCGGTCATGCCGGTCGCCTCGTACATCTGCCGCCCGAGCACCGTGCCGAGGTCATGGAACGCGGGCAGGCAGTGCAGGAACTTCACGGCCGGGTTGCCGGTGGCCCGGACGGTGTCCATCGACACCTGGTAGGGCTTGAGCAACTCGATCCGCCCGGCCCAGACCTCCTTGGGCTCGCCCATCGAGACCCAGACATCGGTGTAGAGGAAGTCCACGTCGGCCACGCCCTCGGCCACGTCCTCGGTGAGGGTGATCCGGGCGCCGGTCGCCTCGGCCAGCGTCTCGGCCGCCTCCCGGACCTCCTCGGCCGGCCAGAGGGAGCGCGGGGCGACGATCCGGACGTCCATGCCGAGCAGGGCGCCGGTGACCAGCAGCGAGTTGCCCATGTTGGAGCGGGCGTCGCCGAGGTACGCGAGGGCGGTCCCGGTCAGCGGCTTGGTGCTGTGCTCGGTGATGGTGAGGACGTCGGCCAGCATCTGGGTGGGGTGCCACTCGTCGGTGAGACCGTTCCAGACCGGGACGCCGGCGTTCGCCGCCAGCTCCTCGACGATCTCCTGGCCGTGGCCGCGGTACTCGATGCCGTCGAACATCCGGCCGAGCACCCGGGCGGTGTCCCGGATGGACTCCTTGTGGCCGATCTGCGAACCGGACGGGTCCAGGTAGGTGGTGGTGGCGCCCTGGTCGTGGGCGGCGACCTCGAAGGCGCAGCGGGTGCGGGTGGAGGTCTTCTCGAAGATCAGCGCGATGTTCTTCCCGCGCAGCCGGGGCTGCTCGGTGCCCGCATACTTGGCCGCCTTGAGTCCGGCGGCGAGGTCCACCAGGAAGCGGAACTCCTGGGGCGTGAAGTCGAGCTCCTTGAGGAAGTGCCTGTTCCGGAGGTTGAAGGCCATACCGGGCTCCTGGGATGACGGGGCGTACGGGAAAGTAGCAAGTCTATACGACACTCGGAATTTCTATACACAGCGGGGGTGGGAGAGGGGGAGCCCCGCCGCGGACTCCCCATCGACACCCGACCGGCCTACAGCCGTGGGTCTCCTCGACGCCCGGTCGGTCTAAAGGCGCGGGCACCCTCTGCGCCCGGCCGGCCTACAGGCGCGGATCGACCGGCTCGGACTCCAGCGCGAGCACCGCGAACACCGGCTCGTGCACCCGCCACAGCGGCTCGCCGGCCGCCAGCCGGTCCAGCGCCTCCAGGCCCAGCGCGTACTCGCGCAGCGCCAGCGAGCGCTTGTGGCCCAGCGACCGCTCGCGCAGCCGGTCCAGGTACTCGGTGTAGTCCGGGCCGTAGACGATCCGCAGGTACTCCCGGCCGCGCACCTTCACCCCCGGCTGCACCAACCCGCCCGGACGGCCCCCGCCCCGCTTCGTGCGCACCACCGAGGCCAGCGGTTTGACCACCATGCCCTCGCCGCCCGCCGCCGTCAGCTCCTCCCACCAGGCCGTGGCGGCCGCCACCGAGGCCTCGTCCTCGGTGTCCACCAGGAGGCGGCCGGTGCGGTGCAGGACCGGTGCCCGGTCACCGTCCGCTTCGGGCGCCGTCTCGGGCACCGTCTCGGGCGCGGCTTCGGCCGGCGCTTCGTCGGCCGCGACCAGGCGGTCGATCCAGGCCAGGTGCTCGTCATGCGGGCGCACCGCGAGGTTCGCCCCCTCGGCGGCCAGCACCTGGAACGGCGCCAGCCGCACGCCCGACAGCCCCTCGGTCGGCCAGCAGTACCGCCGGTACGCCTCGGTGAACGCCTGCGCGTCGGCCGCGCGCCGCCGCTGCTTGGCGGTCAGCTCCGCCAGGTCCAGCCCGCGACCGGCCGCCCGCTCCAGGGCCGCCAGCGCCTCCGGCAGGGCGGCGCCCGCCGCAGTGCCGACCGCAGCGTACTGGCGGCGCAGCAGTTCCACGGCCTTCAGCGACCAGGGCATCAGCTCGGCGTCCAACAGCAGCCAGCCGGTGCCCAGCTCGTCGAACAGCCCCGAGCGCTCGGCGGCCGCCCGTACCCGGCCCAGCAGGGCCGCGGTCAGGCCGTCGTCGGCGAGGAACGCCCGGCCCGTCCTGGTCCAGATCGCGCCCGGACCGGCCACGCCGAAGCGCCGCTCCAGCGCCGCGTCGTCCCGGGCGACCAGCACCACCGCGCGGGAGCCCATGTGCTTCTCCTCGCACACCAGGTGCCGCACGCCGTCCGCGCGGTAGGCGGCGAACGCCTCCTGCGGGTGCTCCAGGAAGCCGTCCCGGCGGGAGGCCGCGCTCGGCGCCATGGTCGGCGGCAGGTACGCCAGCAGCCGCGGGTCCAGCGCGAAGCGGCTCATCACCTCCAGCGCCGCCGCCGCGTTCTCCTCCCGGACGGCGACCCGCCCGTGCAGCCCGGTCTCGACGATCCGGCGGCCCGCCACGTCCGCGAGATCCAGCGGACGGCCCTCGCGGGCGCCCGGCGCGTCCGTGGCCAACGGGCGCACCGGCGCGTACCACTCCCGCTCGGCCGGCACGCTCACCAGCTCCCGCTCCGGGTAGCGCAGCGCCGTCAGGGTGCCGCCGAACACGCAACCGGTGTCCAGGCAGACGGTGTTGTTGACGAAGCTCGCCGACGGCACCGGTGTGTGGCCGTACACCACCAGCGCCTTGCCCCGGTACTCCTCCGCCCACGGGTAGCGCACCGGCAGGCCGTACTCGTCGGTCTCGCCGGTGGTCTCCCCGTACAGCGCGTGCGAGCGCACCCGGCCCGAGTTGCGGCCGTGGTAGCGCTCCGGCAGACCGGCGTGGCAGACCACCAGCGCGCCGCCGTCCAGCAGGTAGTGGCTCACCAGGCCGCGCATGAACTCCCGCGCCTCGGCCCGGAACTCCTCGGACTCGCCGGCCAGCTGATCCAGCGACTCCTGCAGGCCGTAGGCGACGTTGACCTTCTTGCCGTCCAGTGCCCGGCCCAGCTTGTTCTCGTGGTTGCCCGGCACGCACAGCGCGTGCCCGGCCGCGACCATGCCCATCACCAGGCGCAGCACGCCCGGCGTGTCCGGGCCGCGGTCGACCAGGTCCCCGACGAACACGGCGGTACGGCCCGCCGGCGGCACCGCGTCCACCGGCCGGCCCCCGGCGTCCCGGGTCAGCGTGTAGCCGAGGCGGGTCAGCAGGGTCTCCAGCTCGGAGCGGCAGCCATGGATGTCGCCGACGATGTCGAACGGGCCGGTCAGGTGACGCAGGTCGTTGTAGCGCTTCTCCAGCTCCACCTCGGCCGCCGCCACCTCGGCCTCGCCGCGCAGCACGTGCACCTTGCGGAAGCCCTCGCGCTCCAGGCCGCGCAGGGAACGGCGCAGCTCGCGGTGCTGACGCGGGACGACGTGGGCCGGCAGCTGGCGGTCCGCGCGGGAGCGGTTGCGCTCGGCGCACACGCCCGGCGGGACGTCCAGCACGATCGCGATCGGCAGCACGTCGTGCTCACGGGCGATCCGCACCAGCTGGTGGCGTGCCTCGGGCTGGACGTTGGTGGCGTCCACGACGGTCAGCCGGCCGGCCGCGAGGCGCTTGCCGACGATGTAGTGCAGGACGTCGAAGGCCTCGGCGGAGGCCGACTGGTCGTTCTCGTCGTCGGCGACCAGGCCGCGGCAGAAGTCGGAGGAGACGACCTGGGTGGGCAGGAAGTGGCGGCGGGCGAAGGTCGACTTGCCGGCGCCGCTGGTGCCGATCAGGACGACGAGGGAGACGTCGGTGACGGGGAGGCGGCGGGGGGCGGGGTGGTCCTGGGGCAGTTCCTGGTCGTACTCCTGGTCGTGCTCCTGGTGCTGGTGCTGCTCGGGCGTCGGGGTCGCTTCGTCGGTCATCGGGATTCGCCTCCTTCGGGCGCCTGCTCGGTCGTGGCCTGGTCGGTCGGGGTCTGCGCGGTCCGGGTGGTGCCGGTCGTGGTCTGCTCGGGCGGAGTCTGCTCGACAGGGCCGGTGCCGAGGCGGAACAGGGCCAGCTGGGTCGGCGCGCCGACCTCCCCGTCCTCCGGCCCCACCGGGCGCAGCACCACCGTGTAACCGAACGCGGCCGCGACCCGCTCGGCCCACGCGCGGAACTCGGCGCGCGACCACTCGAAGCGGTGGTCGGCGTGCCGGACAGCGCCCGCCGGCAGGCTCTCCCAACGGACGTTGTACTCGGCGTTCGGCGTGGTGACGACCACCGCCCCCGGCCGGGCCGCGCCGAACACCGCGTACTCCAGGGCGGGCAGCCTGGGCAGGTCCAGGTGCTCGACCACCTCGCACAGCACCGCCGCGTCGAAGCCCTTCAACCGGGTGTCCGTGTACGTCAGCGCACCCTGCGCCAGCGTCACCCGGGCCGCCTGCCGCTCCGGCATCCGGTCCAGGCGCAATCCGCGGGCCGCCGCCTGCAACGCCCGCGCGGACACGTCCACGCCGAGCACCTCGGTGAACCGGGCGTCCTTCAGCAGTTCGCCGATCAACTCGCCCCGGCCGCAGCCGAGATCGGCGACCCGGGCCGCGCCCACCTCCCGCAGGACGGCGAGGATCGCGGCGCGGCGCTGCCCGGCGAGGGACGGCGGCCTGGGCTCCGATGTCGCCCCGGCGGCCTCCGCCTGCTCCTCCGGCCGGTCGTCGACCGCGTTGTCGACCTCCTCGGGCTCCCGGTCGTCCGCCTCCGCCAGCCGGGCCAGCTCCAGACGCTCCAGCGCCACCCGGGTCAGCGCCCGGCTCCGGGACAGGTAGCGGCGGGTGATCAGGGCGCGCTCCGGGTGGGCGGCCAGCCAGCCCTCGCCGGCGGCGAGCAGCTTGTCCACCTCGTCCGGGGCGACCCAGTAGTGCTTGGCGCCGTCCAGCACCGGCAGCAGCACGTACAGCTGCTGGAGCGCGTCGGCGAGCCGCACGGCGTCCGAGACCAGCGTGAGCCGCACGTACCGGGACTCGCCCCACTCCGGGAACGCCTCGTCCAGCGGGAGCGCCACCGCCTCGACCCGCCAGCCCAGCGGCTCGAACAGCCGGAGCGCCATCGCCGGGCCACCGCCCTCGCCCGCGCCGTTCGCGGGCACCGCGGGCAGCGTGATCCGCAGCGGGCGCGGGCGCTCCGCCAGCCCCGGCCGGGCCGGGCAGTCGCCCTTCATCGCGGACCGGAACACCGTCCGAAGCGCCACCGCGAGCAGCGAGGACGCCGCGTACGGGCGGTCGTTGACGTACTGGGCGAGCGCGAAGTCCGGCGAACCGCCGCGCCCCTTGCCCCGGCCCTTGCGGACCAGCGCGATCGGATCGACGTCCAGCAGCAGCGCCGCCGTGCAGACGTCGTCGCCCGCATCGGGGTAGAAGACGTGCGCCTCGCCGTGCGACGTCGCGAACCGCTGGACCTTGCCCGGGTGCTTGTGCAGCAGGAAGCCGAGATCGGTGGCCGGGCCCTCGACGCTGCCGGTGGTGGAGATCGACATGAACACCTGCCCGAGTATCACCGAGCAAACCTCCGCTGAACACCGGGTTTCCCGGTGCGGCGGCCGTCCGCCGCGGCCCGCCGGCGGCCGTGTACGCACGGCGGGGGCCTGCCGACCGGCGGCCGCGTCCGCACGACGGGCGTGTTCGGCAGCGGAGCCCCGCATTGGTTAACGTGCACGGTGTGACTGCTGAATCGACCTCCCTCCCGAACGGGGCCGTGGCCGCCGGCCTGGCCACCATCGCCGCCGACGGCACCGTCCTCGACACCTGGTTCCCCGCCCCCGCCCTGGCCGCCGAGCCCGGCCCGGCCGGCACCGTCCGCCTGACCGCCGAGCAGGCCGAGGCCGAACTCGGCGCCGGCGCCGCCGAGGCGCTGCGCGCCGACGCGCGCCGCGGCGTCGAGGTGGTCGCCGTGCGCACCACCATCGCCTCGCTCGACGAGAAGCCGCTCGACACCCACGACGTGTACCTGCGCCTGCACCTGCTCAGCCACCGCCTGGTCAAGCCGCACGGCCAGAACCTGGACGGCGTCTTCGGACTGCTCGCCAACGTCGCGTGGACCAGCATCGGCCCCGTCCCGGTGGACACGGTCGAGCAGGCCCGCCTCGCGGTCCGCGCCCAGGGCGGCCAGCTCGCCGTGTACGGCATCGACAAGTTCCCGCGGATGACCGACTACGTCGCCCCGTCCGGCGTGCGCATCGCCCACGCCGACCGCGTCCGCCTCGGCGCCCACCTGGCCGTCGGCACCACCGTGATGCACGAGGGCTTCGTCAACTTCAACGCCGGCACCCTCGGCACCTCCATGGTCGAGGGCCGGATCAGCGCGGGCGTCGTCGTCGGCGACCACAGCGACATCGGCGGCGGCGCCTCGATCATGGGCACCCTCTCCGGCGGCGGCAAGCAGGTCGTCTCGGTCGGCGAGCGCTGCCTGCTCGGCGCCAACGCCGGCATCGGCATCTCGCTCGGCAGCGACTGCGTCATCGAGGCCGGCCTCTACGTCACCGCCGGCACCCGGGTCACCACCCCGGACGGCACCGTGGCCAAGGCCGTCGAGCTGTCCGGCCAGGACAACCTGCTGTTCCGCCGCAACTCGCAGACCGGCGCCGTCGAGGTCATCGCCCGCTCCGGCTCCTGGGGCGGCCTCAACGCCGACCTGCACGCCCACAACTGACCTGCGGGACCACGCCATCGGGGGGGGGGGGGCCGCCGCCCCCCCCCCCCCGCCCCCCCCGCCCCCGCCCGGCCCCCCCCCCCGCCCCGCCCCCCCCCCCCCCCGCGCGCGCACCCCCCCGAGAA
>NZ_JBHWIR010000026.1:52626-55236 GCF_042731835.1 Kitasatospora sp. NPDC059817
CGGGGGGCCCCCAACCCCCCCCCCCGCCCCCCACACCCGCGGGGGGGCCCCCCCGCCGGGGGGGGGGGGCCCCCCCGGGGGCCCCCCCCCCCCGAGTGCGTGCTCCGGCTTGCGGTGGGGGGCGGGCCCCGCCGCTTCACGCCGCACTACCGATCCGAAGAGGTCCCGTCATGTCCCAACCAACTGCCACGCCGCAGCTCCCGAGCAGCCCGGCGGGCTCGGCCGCCGGTACCTCGTCCGGGCCCGCCGCGCAGAAGAGCCTGCTGGAACAGATGCAGGAACTGCTCGCCTCGGTGTCCGCGGATCTCGCCGAGTTGCAGTCCTCCGGCATCCGGGAGGACGGCCCGGCCACCTATCCCACCGGTACGGACACCTCCTCCGACGCTCCCGCCACGCCAGGCACCCGATAGTCCGGCGCCTGCTCCTCCCCCTTCGGCCGGCCCTCGTCCGGCGGGCCGAGCCGGACCACGAGTAAGGGCGAGCCCCGCTCGGCCGGCGCCCCGCCGAGCACCGCGCCCTCCTCTTCCTCCAATCTGCCCGCCGTCTTCCACAGCCGCCCGGCCAGGTCCTTGCACTCCGACACCGCGTCCACGCCGTCGATGCACGTCCAGTAGAGGCTCTCGGTGTCGGCCCCGCAGGCCAGCACCACCAGCGTCTCCCCGACGTCCCGCAGCAGCCCGTCCAGCGCACCCAAGGTCGGTGCCAGCTCGCCGAGTTCGGTGAGCCGCCCGGCCCGGCCGCCGCTCAGCACGGCGGCCCTGACGACCGAGCGTTCCAGGCAGACCGCCGCGTGCGCCGCGGCCTCGGACAGTTGCTGCCCCAGCCCGGTGAGCTCGTCGTCGTCCAGCTCCGCCAGCCTGGCCCCCACCGCCTCGGTGAGCAGCGCGGCCTGCCGCGCCTCGGCCAGCACATCCGGTACGTGCCTGGCCTCGGCCAGGGCGTGCCGGGCCCTCTTGATCAGTCGCAGCGCCTCCATGGCCGCCACTCCTTCCGCTCGCTGTCGCCGTGGGACCACGACCGCCGGAGGGGCGGTCAGGTGGTCACGGCGAAAGCGTGCGGCGAAGTCGGCGAGGCCGCATCCGTCATCGGGAAAGCTGTGGACAAGTCCGGGGCTGTGGATAACTCCCGTCCCTCACAAGGACTATTCGTCCACGTCCGGGTTGACACCCGCCCCGTCCGGGTCGGCGTCCGCCGGTCCGTCCGGCACCGGGAAGCGGAGCTCGTTCCGCTCGATCTTGGCCGCGAGGGCCTCCAGCGGATCCACCCCGACCACCGTGCAGAACTGCACCAGGTACGCGAGGACGTCCGCGACCTCGTCCCGCACCCGGTGGGCCCGCTCCGGCTCGGACATCACCGCGGCCGCCTGCTCGGGCGTCAACCACTGGAAGATCTCCAGCAGTTCGCCGGCCTCCACGCTCAGCGCGGCCGCCAGGTTCTTCGGCGTGTGGAAGGGCTCCCAGCGCCGGGCCGCCGCGAAGTCCGCCAGCCGCTGCCGCAGGGCCTCCAAGGTCGGCCCGGTGGGCCCGGTGGGCCCGGCCGGTTCCCCCGGCCTCGTCACTCGTTCGTTCACCCGTCCAGGTCTACCTCACCCGTCCGCCTCGTCCGCCCCCGGGTCCGCACCGTCCCCGCGCCCGCACTGGGCCGGCACCCGGGTCGTCTCGGGCCGCAGCACGGTGTGCCCCGAGTCCGGGTCGCGCCGGCACTCGACCAGCACGGCCGCGCCCGACCGCGGTTCGGCCGCGCCGAGCGCCTCCCGCGCCGCGGCCGGCTCCTGAAGCGCGGCGAGGACGCGCAGTTGGTTGCGCCCGGACATGTCCCGGGCCAGCCGCAGCAGTGAGGCGGTCTGTTCGGTGGCGAGCCCTGCGCCGAGGTCCTCGGCGAGCACGGTGAGCTGCCGGTGCGCCCACGGCACCTCGGCGGCCACGTCGAGGTCGAGCACCCCGGCCCCGGTGAGCAGCACCGCGGCGAACGCGAGGTGGCGCAGCATGCCGTCGGAGGCCTGGTCGGCCCCGGTGCGCCCGAGGACGCCTTCGTCGAACACCGCGAGGACCCGCTGGTCGGGCCCGCTGCCGCGGTGGGCGAGGGAGAGTCCGAGCAGCGGGTGCGGGGCGGCGGACTGGACGGCGCGCAGGAGCTGCCCGTAGCGGCGCGGGCATTCGTTGCCGAGCCGGGCGAGGACGGCGGAGATGTTGGCGGCGTTGCTGCGCAGCCGGGCCTGCGGGTCGGGCCGGGCCCAGCCGCGCATGAGGGCGGGGACGGGGTGGACGGGGAAGACCTCGCGCAGCGCGGTGAGCAGGTCCTCGGTGGCGGCGAGGACCTTCCGTTCGCCCGGGGAGGAGCCGGCCACCCGGAGCGGCAGTTGCGCGGTGATCATGGTGCCGCTGGGGAAGGGCGCCCGGATGTCGCCCTGGCGGGTGTCGTTGTGCCAGCAGACGTTGACGCGCCGCTTGCGGACGTCCTGTTCGCCGGTGTCGACGAGGGTGCGGCCGTCCAGGGTGAGCGATTCGCGGGCGATCCGCACCCCGCCCTCGGTGCGGTCAAAGACGTCGAGCCAGATTCGGCCCAGCTGGGTGAGGACCGTGCACCCCAGGATTAAGGCGTCGACCCCCA
>NZ_JBHWIR010000027.1:0-18524 GCF_042731835.1 Kitasatospora sp. NPDC059817
CCGGGCCGTAGCCGTGCTCCGCCGCGAGGACCGGGCGCAGCGCCCGGATCGCGTAGAAGTTGCGGGACTTGACCGTCCCCGGCGGCACCCCGAGCCGGGCCGCCGCCTCCACCACCGAGCGGTCCCGCAGGTGCAGTTCGACCAGCACCTCGCGGTGGTGCTTCTGCACCCGGCGCAGGGCCAGCGCGATGTCCCGGGCGACGACCACCTGCTCGTACGGGTCCTCGGCGAGCGGACGGTCCTCCAGCGGCTCGCCGATCACCTCCTTGGCGCGGGCGGCGGCCATCCGGTAGTGGTCGATCGCGATCCGCCGGGCCACCGTGAACAGCCAGGGGCGGCTCTGCTCGGCACCGGCCGCCAGCGCCTCGGGGTGCTGCCAGGCGCGCAGCAGGGTCTCCTGGAGGATGTCCTCGGCCTTGCCCCGGTCGCCGCCGGTGGCACGCAGCAGCGCGCGCAGCAGGTAGCCGCCGTGCAGCCGGTGGATCTCGGCGAGCGTGTCCGGGTCGAGGGTCGGGCGGGCCGCCTTCGGCGTGCCGGGCGCGGGGGCGGATCCCGTGGTGGCCGACGGGTCCGTGCCGGCCGGCGGGCCGACGGGCGGCTGGGCGACGGACGTGGGCTGGGCGACGGGCTGCTTCGACACGCGCGGCCTCTCAGATCGGGCAAGGGCAGGGCGACACACCGACCGGACTTCCCCGGCGGCTACAAGCAGCAGACTGCCCGCAGCCGCCAAGGCCGCACCAACGATCCGCCAACGCCCCGGCCCCGCACGGCCGGGCCGCAGGCCAGGACTCCGCACGGCCACCTCCCGGCCATCTTGCGGCCATCCAGCGCCCATCCCGTGGCCACCAGGCCGCCCCTCAGGCCTCGTTGAGCACGCGCACCAGCTCCTGGACCCCGTCCTCCCCCCGGTGCTCGATCAGCACCGCGACCCAGGTCGCCAGCTGCTCCCGCTCCACCGCCGACCAGGCCGGTGCCGAGGGGTGCTCGTCGACCACCAGCGCCGCCGCCAGCTCCCGCAGCCCCGGTGCGGGCTCCGGCCTCCACCGCTCGGTCGGCAGCGCCCGCAGGGCGAGCCGCCGGGCGGCGGCGGTCACCTCCTCCGCCGTGCCCTCGGGCACCACCAGCGCGGGTGGCCCGGGCCTGCTCGGCTCCTCCTGCCGTACCAGCGCCGCGACGACCTCGCGCACGTCCGGCCCGTCCGGATCCATCGTTGTCCCTCCCCCATCCCGTCCCACGGGAGTCACGCCGGCTGCTCCTGCATGGCACTCGTTCCGCATCGAGTGCCATCCGAAGACGGTATCTACTGACAGCCGGTCCAGCAGAGGGTTTTCCGGTACGGCCGGGCAGCTGCCGCTCAGCTGCCGCCCGGACACCGGTTCGGCCGGCGACGAGGCCCGAACGAGAGGACCTAGCCGACCGGCCGGTGCTCGGGGGTGCAGGCCGGGCGGCCGATGCGGTGGGGGGTGGTGCCCATCAGGTCCTCCAAGCGCGGGGGAGGCACAGTGCGCGCCCCGACCCGCTCAACGGGCCGTCCGCCGGGGGCGGTTCACCCTGCCCCGGCGACGGCGCCGGGTGAACCGGAACCGGCCCGTCGTCCGTAGACGTCGCCCGGCTCCACCGGGCCGTGCTGGGCCGCGCACGGCCGGGAGCCCCTTCCCGAGGGGGGTGGGACGCGAGCGGGCCGCAGCGTCCCGCGCTCCCGTTGAACGGTGCTCCCGGCCCGGGCCGTTGAACCGATCGGACGGCCCCGTACCCGGCCGGCGCGGGGGGCGCCGGAATCCGGTGCACCAGACAGGGCCGACACGGCGAGCAGGAGGCGAACACATGGCGGCCGACCACACGCACACCGGGCGGGTGCACCGTCTGACGCAGGGCCCGGACTGGGACCTCGCCCCCGACTACGGCCCCGTCCTCCCGGCGGCCGGCGCCCTGGCCGTCGCAACGGCGACCATCCCGAGCGCCGTCCCCAGTGCCGCGCCGGTCGCCATCCCCAGTTCCGGGCCGAGCGCCGCGCCGAGCGCCGTCCCCGCTGCCGGGCCGAGTGCCGCGCCGCCCGCCGGACACCTCGCCGGGCCGGACTGGCAGCAGCCACTGGATGTGCTCGGGACGGTCCTGGTGCCCCCGCAGGCGCGGCCGGCCCCGGCCGCGCTGCCCCCGGAGCCGTTCGCCCTGCTGCCGCAGCTCCCCCAGGCCGCGCTTCCGGCCATACCGGCCATGTCTGCCCCACTGGCCCCGCACTCCGCGCCGCCGCAGGCCCCCGCCGCACGGCGGGGCCGCCGCACCCTGGGCCTGCCCGCCGGCCTGGGCCTCGGCCGGGGAGAGCGGGAACGGGAACGGGAACGGCTGACGGCGGCCATCCGCACCCCGCTGCACCGCTCCTTCCGGATCGCGGTGATCGGCCTCAAGGGCGGTGTCGGCAAGACCTCGACGACCCTGGCGCTCGGCTCCGTCCTCGCCGAGATCCGCGCCGACAAGGTGGTCGCCGTCGACGCCAACCCGGACACCGGCACCCTCAGCAAGCGGGTCCACCGGGAGACCGGGGCCACCGTCCACGACATGCTCGCCGCCGAGGCCACCATCACCGGCTACATGGACGTCCGCCGCTTCACCTCGCTCACCCCCAGCGGGCTGGAGGTCCTGGCCAACGACTCGGACCCGGCGATCGCCAACAGCTTCAGCGGCGAGCACTACCGGCGGCTCGTCGACCTGCTCGCCCGGCAGTACCCGATCATCCTCGCCGACTGCGGCACCGGCCTGCTGCACAGCTCCATGCGCGCCGTCCTCGACCTCGCCGACCAGCTGGTCATCACCGCCACCACCAGCATCGACGGCGCGAGCAGCGCCGACGCCACCCTGGAGTGGCTGTACACCAACGGCTACGGCTCGCTGGCGCAGCGCAGCGTGACCCTGATCTCCAGCGTCCGCAGCAGCGGCCGGACGATCCGGGTGGAGGAACTCGTCGCCCACTTCGAGAACCGCTGCCGCGGCGTCGTGGTCCTCCCCTTCGACGAACACCTGGCTCTGGGCGGGGAGTTCGACCCGGCCAAGCTGCGCCCCAAGACCCGCCGCGCCTACCTCGACCTCACCGCCCTGGTCGCCGAGGGCATGCACTTCGCCCCGCCCGCCGCCGGCCCCCACGCCGCCGCCGCACTCCACTAGGGCGTGTCTGACAATTCCCGCCGGGCGCGCGGCGCCAGGCATCCCGCCTGAACGCACCGGCGAAACGTCCAAGTACGACCCAGTACGAGGACGCTTCGCCGGCACGCCCAGCCGGGCGCCCAACACCGCGCGCTGATCCGCCGCGAATTGTCAGACACGCCCAAGCCCGGATCGAGCAGCCCGGCGGCTCCACGGCGCGGGCGGCACCACCGCCCGGTGGCGGGCAGCGTCCGCCACCGGCCGGACAGGGCCTGAACGCCCCGCCCGTGTCGGTGGCACGGGCGGCCCCGCACCGCCGTGCCGGCCCAGGGCGCGGAGGGCTCCCGGCGGCCCGTCAGACCGACCAGCGGCCAGGGCGCCAGGCCCGGCGGCGGCCCGTCGCGCAGACCACGGCGGTGCCGACGACCAGGGTGACGCCGGCGATGATCCCGCCGGCGATCAGGGTGGCCTGCCGGGCGGCGGGGTCGGGGGGCGGGGGCTGGACCAGGGACACCGCCAGGGCGGGCCCGGGGGTGGCCGGGGGCCCGTCCTGGAGGGGGGCGCTGAGGGCGGCCAGGGGGTCGACGGTCCCGTACCCGAGGTGCGGGTCGGGCAGGGCGGTGCCGGGGTGGTAGGCGGTGGCCCGGAGCCGCTCGGCGAGCCGGGCCGGGGTGAGGTCGGGCCGGTAGCCGAGGGCGAGGGCGGCGGTGCCGGCCGCCAGGGCGGTGGCGAAGCTGGGCCCGGCGGCGGTGAAGTAGCCCTTGCCGCCGGGGCCGACGCTCAGCACCGCGTCGCCCGGGGCGACCAGGTCGACCCGGACCGCGTCCGCCGCACCGCTGGGCGGGGCGCCGTTGGGCGCCAGGTCGGAGACCGCCAGGACGTCCGGGAGGGCGGCCGGGTAGGCCGCTACGGGGGGCGAGTTCGGGGAGGACTGGGAACTGCCGCCGCCGTCGGGGGCGGCCGGAGCGATCACCAGGGCGCCCTTGCCGCCGGCGTAGCGGACGGCGTCGCCGAGTTCGGCCTCGCCCGTCGACAGCGCCAGACCGACGGCGATGATCCGGGCACCGCCGTCGGCCGCGTCCCGGATGCCCTTGGCCAGCAGGGCCGGGGTGGTGTTCCCCACGTCGTCGGTGACGGCCACGCCGAGGATCCGCGCCTCGGGGGCGAGACCGGCGAAGCCGATCCCGTCCTGGCGCCGGGCGGCGATCAGCCCGGCGAGGAAGGTGCCGTGGCCGACGCAGTCGCGGGTGGAGTCGCCGGGGCCGTACTCACGCGGCCCCGGCGTGAGGCGGCCCTCCAGGACCCCGGACGCCGGGTCGACCCCGGAGCCGACCACGGCGACGGTCACGCCAGCACCGCGGCTGAGCTGCCAGGCGGCCTCGGGCCGCAGGTAGGTCTGCGCCCACGGGGTCCGGTCGGTGCCCTTGTCGGAGGGCTTGACGCAGCCGTCCGGCCGTCCGGCACCCCGGTTCTGGCCGATGACGGGCAGCGCGGCCGGATCGGCCGCGCCCGAGGTGGCGGCCGGCGTCGGGGCGGAGGTCGCGGCGGGCCTCGGGGCGGCCCAGGCGGGGGCGGCCGGGACCAGCAGGGCGCCGCAGCAGAGCGCGGCCGCGGCGGCCCGGGCCGGGCGGCCCGGTGCGCCGGTCACACCGCGCTCCCCTGCGGCAGCCCGGGGATGTCCTGGGGCAGCAGCAGGCTGAGTTCGGACAGGTCGCCGACGTCGAGCCGGGCGAGCCGCCCCGCCTGGCGGGTGACCATCGCCTCCAGCGTCTGCCGGGCGAAGCGGCCGTTGCCGAAGTTGCGGTCCCGGGGGACGGCCGCGCACAGCTCGCCGAGGAGGGCCAGGGTCTCCGGTGCGCAGACGTAGCCGGCCTCCTCCGCCTGGCGGCGCACGATGGTGACGAGTTCGTCCGCGCTGTAGTGGTCGAAGGCGATCTGCTGGGGGAACCGGGAGGCCAGACCGGGGTTGGAGCTCAGGAAGCCCTGCATCTCCTCCTGGTAGCCGGCCACGATCACCACGACCTCGTCGCGGTGGTCCTCCATCAGTTTCATCAGGGTGTCCACCGCCTCCTGGCCGAAGTCGCCGCTCGCGGCGCCGCCGCGCGGGGTGAGGGTGTAGGCCTCGTCGATGAACAGCACGCCGCCCCGGGCGCGTTCGAAGGCGTCCCGGGTGAGCTGGGCGGTGTGCCCGATGTAGCGGCCGACCAGGTCGGCCCGGGCGGTCTCGACCAGCTGGCCGCGCGGCAGCACGCCGAGTTCGGCGAGCAGCGCCCCGTAGAGCCGGGCGATGGTGGTCTTGCCGGTGCCGGGCGGGCCGGCGAAGACCAGGTGGTGGCTGATCCGGGCGGTGGGCAGGCCGGCCTCCTCCCGGCGGCGGGCCTGGGTGATCAGGTTGACCAGGTTCTCGACCTGCTCCTTGGCGGCGGTGAGGCCGACCATGGCGCGCAGTTGGTCGAGCAGGTCGCTGCCGCCTTCGGCGCCCGGTCCGCCGGCCGCGGCCGCGCGGGCCGCGTCGGAGTGCTCCTCGCCGAGGTCCTCGGGCAGCAGTCGGGCGAGGTCGGCGTCGGTGATGTCGGCCAGCTCGGCCAGCCGGGAGGCCTGACGGTCCACCATCTCCTCGAACACCTTGCGGGCGGCGCGGCCGTTGCCGAAGTCGGCGCCCTTGGGCATCCGCGTGAAGTGCGTGCCGAGCACCTCCCGGGTGGCGTCGGCGAGTTCGTAGCCGTGCCCGACCGCGGCCCGCTCGACGATGGTGACCAGTTCCTCCGCCGAGTAGTTGCGGAAGTCCACGGTGCGGCTGAACCGGGAGGCGAGGCCGGGGTTGGAGCCGAGGAAGGAGCGCATCTCGTCCGAGTACCCGGCGACGATCACCACCACGTCGTCGCGGTGGTCCTCCATCAGTTTGACCAGGGTGTCGATGGCCTCGCGGCCGAAGTCCGGCCCGGTGCCGCCGCCGGATCCGGCGGACAGCGTGTACGCCTCGTCGATGAACAGCACGCCGCCGAGCGCCGACTGGAACACCTCGGTGGTCTTGATCGCCGTGCCGCCGACGATGGACGCCACCAGGTCGGCCCGGGCGACCTCGGTGAGGTGGCCGCTGCGCAGCACGCCGAGTTCGGCGAGGATCGCCCCGTAGAGGCGGGCGACGGTGGTCTTGCCGGTGCCGGGCGGGCCCGCGAAGATCAGGTGCCGGCCCATCGGCAGGGCCGGCATCCCGGCCTGTTCGCGGCGCCGGGCCAGCTTGTTGAGGTTGACCAGGGTGGCGACCTGTTCCTTGACCCCCTCCAGGCCGACCAGCGCCTGGAGGGCCGCCTGCGGACCCTCGGGCTCGGGCGGCGGCAGGTCGTCGGCCGGGCGCTCGGCCTCGGCCTCGGCGCCGTCGGCCTCGGGCGCGCCGGCCGGGCGGGCGGCGGCCGGGTGGTCGTCGGCGCCGGCGGTCGCGGTGCCGTGGCTGTCGGCCCGCCCGTTGTCCCGGCTGGTCAGGTTCTCCACCGAGAGCCGCTCGCTGGGCCTGGTCTGGCACAGGCCCGAGCCGCGGTTGCCGGTGACGGTGCAGCCGGTGATCCGGATCGGCTCCTCGGACTCGGCGCGCAGCCCGTCCCGGGTGTTGCCCACCAGCTCGCAGCCGGTCAGGGCGGCCCGGCTGCCGGCGGCCAGCAGCACGCCGTGCCGGCGGTTGCCGTGCACCCGGGAACGGGCCATGGTCAGCTCGCCGCCGTCCTCGACCACGATCCCGTCGCCGGTGCACTCGGCCACGTCGCAGTCGCGGAGCGAGGCGACGCCGCCCGGACCGACCTCGATCCCCGGGGTCCCTGCGGTCTTGGCCGTCCCCGGCGCGCCGGTCGCGGCGGTACCGCGGACCGTGGTGCCACCGACCTGGGTGTTGCCGCCGTCGGCCACCAGCAGCGCGGCCCGGCCGGTCGCACCCAGCACGCAGGACTCCAGCCGCCCGCGGCCCTCCCGCAGCACCTCGACGCCGTGGCCGCGCACGTCGGCGATGTCCAGTCGGCGCAGCAGCGGGTTGGCACCGTCCCGCACGCTCACCCCGGCGCCTCCCGCGCCGCGCACCTCCAGCCGGTCGAACTCGGCGGCGCTCTCGCCGACCAGTTCCACCGCCGCCTCGCCGCTGTCGCCGACCGCCGTCCGGGTCAGCGACGGGCTGGAGGACTCGTCCACCACGATCCCGGCCGCCTCCGCGCCGGCCACCTCGCACTCCTCGAAGGTGCCCCGGGAGCGGCCGGTGACGTGGATGCCGTGGCCCTTGGTGCGCATCGTGCGGCAGCGCCGCACCACCGGGTCGGTGCCGCCGGTGAGGACCAGGCCGTGGCCCCGGGTGGCGCTGACCGTGCAGTCCTCCAGCAGCACCTGGGCGGTCGAACTCAGGTAGATGCCGATCGAGGCGTCCCGGACGGTGGTGCGCAGCACCCTGGTCGTGCTGTTCTCCTCCAGCGCGATGCCGGGCTTGTCGGTGGCGGAGATCTCGCAGTCCTCGATCGAGCCGCGGCCCTCGCCGTTGGCGCACACCCCGTTGCCCCGGGCGTCGCGCAGCACGCAGCCCCGGATCACGGGGTTGGCCCGCTCGCCGATCACCACGGCGGAGCTGCCGAGGTGCTCGACCACGCAGTCCTCGATCACGCTGGAGCCGGTGGAGGTCTCCACGATGCCGGCCCCGGCCGGGTTGACGACCCGGCAGCCGCGCATCGCCAGGGCGCCCTGCTGCCGGGTGAGCACGGCCGTCCAGGAGTTGCCCGCCACCTCGCAGTCCTCCAGGGCTGCCTGGCCGCGCGGGACGTCGACGGTGGGCAGTTCCTCGTCCTGGCCCTGGAGCACCAGCCCGGTCAGCTGGACGGCCTCGGCCACCACCTGCACCACCGCGCCCCGCCGCGGCGAGATCCGGACGCTGCCCCGGGCCTCCTCGGCGGTGATGGTCACCATCTTGGTGATCACCAGGTTCTCCTCGTAGCGGCCCGGGCGGACGCTGATCACCGTGCCGCTGCGGGCCGCCTCCAGCGCGGCGCCGATCGTGCGGTAGCCACCGCCGTCGCGCTGCTCCGCACTGACCGTCAGCACATGGCGGGTCATGGTGCGTTCTCCTCCGTCGTTCTTGGCTGTCGTGCCGGTGCTGCCGTACGTCGGTGCAGCGGGGTCACCCGGTGCAGTTGGCCCGGATCGCGGACGCGGCGTGGTGGGCGAAGGTCTGCTTGTCGCTGCCCTGCCAGTCCTGGCCGCGGTCGTGCAGCGTCACGGCGAGCTTGCCGCCGTTGAGCTGGAAGGGGCCGACCGTGACCCACTGGCCCCGGTTGCCGACCTGGTTGACGTTGAACGAGCCCGACCCCGAACCGCTCTGCACCGTGTAGAGGGACGACGTTCCGCCGACCGCCTTGATGTCCCCGCTGTTCGGCACGTACACCGCCAGCTTGCAGGTGCCGGTGGTGACCGACCCCGTGGAGAACGTCCAGACCACCGAGTTGTCGTGGTCCTTGTTGGCGTCACCCGACATCGGCATCGAGTAGTAGCCGCCGTTGCAGCCGTCCCCCGAGTAGCCGCCGGAGTTGTTCCGCCAGCCCTCCTGGCCCTTGTCGTACCAGCCGCGCGCCTGCGCGCCCCCGCCGCTGCACCCCGGGCCCGCCACCGCGGCGAAGCTCGGCGCCGGCGGCGGGGCCGGCTGCGCGGGCTTGGCAGGGGGCTGGGCGGGCGCGGACGGCGCCGGCTGCTGGGCGGCGGCGGGCGGCGGCGGGGGCGGGGTCTGCGTCGTGGGCGGGGTCTGCGGGGCTCCGCCTCCGCCTCCCGCTGCGGCACCACCACCACCGCCGCCGCCACCGCCGCCACCGCCCTGGTTGGCCGGTGCACCACCGCCCGTGTTCTTGCCCGCGTCCGGCTTCCCGCTGGTCGACGGCGCACCGCCGCCCGCCGGGACCCGACCCGCGAACGGTACGGCCTGGCCGCCGCCCTGGTCCGGCACGGCACCGCCGGCCGCGGCGGCCGCCCCACCGGCCGCAGCCGCGCCGGCGTCACCGGGCGGCGGGCCCTCGACCGGCTGAGCGACCTGCACGGGCTGCTCGCCCACCGGGTTCCCCGGAGCGTCGGCACCCGGGACGAACCCGTTACCGCCGTCCTGCTGCGTGTACCCGGCCGGCGGCGGACCGTCCGCACCGGACGGACCGGGGTCGTCCCCGCCGAACTTCGCGATGCCCAGCGGCACCCCGACCAGTACCAGGCCCGCGATCACGGCCGCGGCCACCATCGGCCGCGAGATCCGGCGCGGCCCGACGCCCTCCTCCTCGGCCGGGGACGGGCCCGGGACGGCGGTCACACCGGCGGGCGCCTCCGCAGCCGCGGCAGCAGCGCCCGTGGCAGGCTTCGCGGCCTCGACGGCGGGCACGGCGCCGGCGGCGGGCACCGCCGCGGGCTCGACCTCGGCAGGCTCCGCCTTCGCGGGCTCGGCCTTGGCGGGCTCCGCCTTCGCGGACGCGGCGCTCGCGGACGCAGTGCTCGCGGACGATGCCGGGCGGGCCTCCAACTCCTCGGGCACGACCCATGCCACGGCGGGTAGCTGGATCCCGCCGCCCTCCGCCCCTTCCGTCCGACTCCCCCGGCCGCTCCGGTCCTTGCCCACCCTGGCCCCCTGGCCCTCGATGACGATGCTCGGCAGGGACGGCCGCCGGTCGGCCCCGGTCGAGGCGGCCGAACGGCACGTCCACCCGTCTTGACGGACGCGAGGTGCCCGGAGGTTCAGCTGCGGACGAACTCGTCAGCCCTTCGGCTTCCGGTCCTTGCTCTGGCCACGGCCTTTTCGGGGGCCTCCCCGGCCCCGGCCGTGCCCGGGCCCCTGGTTGCTCCCGCCGGCCGGGGTCGACCCGGATCCGCCGGTGGGCTGCGGGGGCGTGGTCGTTTGCGGGGCAGTGCTCGACTGCGGGGCGGTGGAGGTTTGCGGAGTGGTGGTGGTCGGCGGAGTGGTGGTGGACTGCCCGGAGGCCGTCCCCTTGGTGTCCTTCGGGGCCGAGCTCGACGACTCGTCGGCGTCCTCGAATTCGGAACCCGTATCGGTGTCGGCGGCGGGGTCGGAGTCGGAGATGTACGGCTCGTCATGACTGCCCATTCCGGGCGAGAAGCCCTGGGGGGCGACGATCACACCGTCGACGAAGTCGAGCTTCGCCGTGCCGCCCTTGATGGGCACGTCGGTCCCGGTGATCTTCGCCGTCAGGTCGGCCATCGCCTCCTTGTGCTGCGTGATGCAGTTCGGTGCCGCCCAGCCGCCGAAGATCTTTCCGTGGGTACCACCCGTCACCACGACGAAGCCGAGGTCCTTCGCGATGTGCTTGTTGAAGATGGCATGGCCCCAGTGGCACGCCATGCAGTCGCGCTTCCTGCCACCGATCGGCCACGGCGTGAGCCCCAGCTGGTCGGCCCTTCCCTTGCCCTTCTCCTCGGCCGTCGGCCCACTCCCGCGGCTGGGCGCGTCGCCGTCCGAGTCCTCGCTGTCAGAGTCCTCGCCGTCCGTCTTCTCGTCGTCCGTCTTCTCGGCGTCGGAGTCCTCGCCGTCCTTCTTCTCGCCGTCCTTCTTCTGCCCCTCCTCCGTCGCGTCGTCCTTCGCCTCGGCTTCCTGCGTCCCCTCGCTCGCCGCCTTCGCCTTCTCGGCCTCCTCCGTCTCCTTCTTCTTGGCCTCTTCCGCCGCCTTCGCCTCTTCCGCCGCCTTCGCCGCCTTCGCGGCCTCGAACTTCGCCCGCATCCGCGTCTCGACCTCGTTCAGGAGGTCCATCTCACCGTGGAGGCATCCCGTGTCCTTGTCCCTCTCGTTGGGGTGCCACACGATCTTGTTCGGGTCCTTCAGCGCCTCGCGGACCGCATCGAATCCTCCGCCGTGGTCGTCGAAGCCCAGGAAGTCCTTGTCCCGGTACTTCCCGTCCCGAATCTCGCGGAGCTTCCCCAGGTCGTGGTTCCTACCGTCCTGGCCCTCCGGCGTGTCGAGGCTCCTCAGACGGTTGGTCGCATCCGTCCTCTTCTGCTTCTTCATTCCGGAGTTACCCGCGACATGGACCGCGCCGTCAATGACGGTCAGGGCGAGGTGCGGCGTGCCGATGACCTTGAAATTCTCGCCATTGCCGTACCGGTCGACGTCCATCATGACTCGCGCCATCCGGTCCAGGGAGCGGCCGAAGGCTCCGCGCAGCGAGTCGGTCTCCTGTCCCAAGGGTGCGTCAAGGCTGGGCGCGCGCAGGTCGAGAGGCTGCTCGGAGCCGGCTTCGCCGGGCGTTCCCTTGACGATGTAGAGCTGCCCGTCCCTTTCGACCACGCGCGCGATCTGGCTGCCCGACTGCGAGGTCGAGCGGGGCCCCCTGTTCCCTCCCGTCGCCACGGTTCCACGCCCACGACCAGCCCCGGGCACCGCAGCAGCATCGGCGCTAGCCGCACGACCACGCCCACGACCGGCCCCGGGCGGCACCGCATCGGTGTTGGTCCCACGACCACGCCCACGACCAGCCCCGGGCGGCACCGCAGCAGCATCGGTGTTGGCCCCACGACCACGCCCAGCCTGGGTTCCGCCGCCGGAGCCGTTCCCGCCCCCCGCTCCGTTGTTCGGCCCCCGCGACTTCGGCGGGGCCGCAGCAGCCGAACTGCTGCCGGCTCCGGCGGGGTTGAGGATCTGCTGGATCAGGTCGGCCGCGGACGGCGGCTGCGGCGGTGCGGGCGGCTCAAGGTCCTCGACGTCCCCCTCGCCGTCGACGGCGTGCAGGAACTCGCGGAAACCCTCCAGCATCCCGTTGTCCGCGCGGGTCGCGTGGACCGGGTTGACCGGGCCGGCCTGGGCGGTGTCCGGCTCCTCTCCGAAGAGCCGCTCCAGGATCGGCAGCAGTTCGGGCTGGTGCTCGCGCACCCACCCGGCGCCGTTGTTGCGGGGCAAACGGGTGTCCGGGTCGTTGCCGCGGTTGGTCCCGAGGTACACGTTGGCCAGCTGGGCGAAGAACTCCCGCTCGTCCGAGGACGAGTAGTTGCCGACCAGGTTGCCCTTCTCGTCGTACACCGAGCCGTCGGGCCAGGCCGCGGTCGACCTGGTGTCGAACAGTTGGCTCAGGGTGTCGGCCATGTGGTTGCCCAGGAACACGTCCCGTACGAGTTCGCGCTCCTCGTCGGTCAGGCTGAACTCGTGCAGGGCGTGGGCGAGTTCGTGGGTGGTGGAGGAGTAGCCGTCCGCGAAGCCCGACACCTCGCCGGTGTCGGTGTCGGTGTCCTCACCGATGCTGGTCTCCTCGCCGAGCAGGTTCTCCTCGGTCACCGCGATGCGCTCGCGCTCGGCCGCGCCACGGACGGTCTCCCAACGGCGGCCGCCCTCGCCGACGGTGGTGCCGGCCAGGTGGTGGAAGCCCTCGACCTCGGTCATCGCGACGTCGCGCGGCACGACCACCACGCGTACCTCCCGCAGCAGCAGGCCGGCGGCGACCTCCGGGTTCTGGAGGACCAGCTCCAGCTCGGCGTGCGCCTTCTGCCGCGCCGATACCGGCCGGTGAACCCGGTGGTCGACATCCACCAGCAAGCGGGCGGCCACCGTCGCGAACTCCGCCGAGGACAGCCCGTCCCGCAGAGGCCCGACGAAGTCGGTGTCCGCCGCGAGGGAGCGACGGGTCTCGGGCGAGAGGGAGTCCAGGGTCAGGAGGCGGTCGTGCGGACTCAGCTCCAGGATGTCGGACGCCCTCGGCGGCCCGGCGGGCGGAGGCGGCGGAGGCGGCGTGGGCAGCGTGGGCGCAACCGGCTCCACGTGCTCAGACTCAGGCGCAGGCACCGGCAGAGGCACCGGCACCGGCTCCTGCTCCACGTGCGGCGGAAGCGGCGGCACTACCGGCTCCACATGCGCAGGCGCAGGCGCAGGCACCGGCACCGGCACCGGAGCAGGCACCTGCTCCTGCTCGTGCTCCACACGCGGCGGAGGCGGCGGAGGCGGCGGAGGCAGCGTGGGCACAACCGGCTCCACGTGCTCAGCCGCAGGCACCTGTTCCACGCGCGGCGGAGCGGTATCGGGTACTGGTACGGGTTGCACGCTCCAAGGGCCGGGGCCGAAATCGGCGCCGCCGGTGTAGAGGTCCGTCGCGCCGATCTCGATGACCCGGTTGACCTCGGCCTCGTCGTCCGTGGGGCTGACGCCGAAGCTCAGCAGCACCGGTACGCCGTTCTCGTCCGTCCGGCCGGTGGCGACGGCCACGTGGTTGCCCTGACCGTAGACCACGATGTCGCCCTCGCGGGGCAGCGGGGTGTCGTGGGCGGTCGAGTCGTAGCTGGTCCTGGTGTGCGGGAGCAGGCGGGAGATCAGGTTCTTCGTCCACTGCGGTCCGTCCAGACCGCTCGCGTACGTGTCGTGGATCCACTCCCAGGAGACCAGTCCCTGAGAGTGCGCGGTGAGCAGGACGGACTCCCAGCAGTTGAGCGTGCTGCCGGCCGCGAGCGGCGGCGGCTGGTCCGCCGGGCCGTCCAGTGCCCAGGTGGCGAAGTCCGTCTTCTCCAGGTCGAGCGCACCCGAGGCGCGCCATTCCAGGACGACCCCACGCCGGGCCAGGTCGCGCATGGCGTCCGCGACTTGGCGGCCGCCGTCCGGAACGGGCAGGTCGAACCGGCCGCCGAGGTGGTCGGCGCGCAGCGCGAGCAGGCCGTCGAGGAAGGCCTGCGGCGGCGGGCCCGCGGCGGCTCCGGAGGCGTGGGCTCCGGCGAGGGCGGCGAGCGCGGCGTCGTCGAGCAGCCCGAGCTCGTGCAGTCGGCGACCCGCCGCCAGCACGTCGTCCGGACGGTTCACCGCGCCGGGGCCGATGCTGTCGGTGAGTTCCAGGCCGAGCGTGCGGGCCTGCTCAGGCGACAGCGCCGAGCCCAGGTGCCCGGTCACCGCCCGTACCAGCGGCTCGACGGCCGCCTCGGGTACCGGGCTCTTCAGCGGCGGCGCGTTGCGCAGCCTGACCCGGCGCTCCTCGATCTTTCGGAGCAGCGGCTCGGCCTGCTGCCGTACGGCCTCGGCGTCCACCGGCTCCAGGGCGCCCAGTTCCTCCAGCCGACGGGTCAACTGCAGGACGTCCGAGGGGGCGTTGTTGTGCCGGCCCTCGGCGCCGACGAAGGCCCCCGAGGCCATCCGCAAGCCCGTCCGGTTTCCGGGCACACCCCGGTTGGCCTGCGCCAGCAGGAACTGGGGCGGCTGCGGGGCGGGTTGTTCCTGCTGGTGCTGCGGCTCGGTGTCGGTGTCCTTCGGCGGTTCCGGGGCCTCGGGCTGCTTGGGCTGCTCCTCGGCCCGGTTCTCCTGCTCGGGCTGCTCCTCGGCCTTGTCGTTCTGCTCGGACTGCTCCTCGGCCCGGTTCTCCTGGTGGATCTCCGGCTCGGACTCCTTGGGCTGTTCCTTGGGCTGTTCCTTGGGCTCTTCCGCGTCCTGTTCCTTGGGCTCTTCCTTGTCCTGCCCGGTGGGCTTCGGGGCGGGCGGCTTCAGCTGTCCGGAGGCGCCACCGAGCAGTTCGGCGACCTGCCCCGCGATGTCGTTCGACGCCGGGGCGGCAGGCTTCGGCTCCGCAGGCTTCAGCTCCTCGGGCTTCGGCTCCGCAGGCTTCAGCTCCTCGGGCTTCGGCTCCGCAGGCTTCAGCTCCTCGGGCTTCGGCTCCTCCTCCGTGTCCGGCCGGAGGCTGTACGGGTCGGACGGCCGTCGGCCCGTGCGCCAGTTCTCCTTGGTGAAGTAGGTGTCGTCCGGCCCGGTGTACTCCCGCGTGATCGACTTCTTCGGGATGCCCACCACGACCGGGACGTCACCGGCCACCGTCCGCGGCCGCCACGACCAGGGGCCGGAGCGGTGCCCGAAGGAGATCGTGAACTTCACGTGTCCCTGGAAGCGCACCAGCGGCTCGGGGAACTTGGAGTTGGCCACGGCCCTTTCGGCGAGGGTGCGTTCACCGCCGGTGCGGCGGCCCGCGCCGCCGCCGAAGGTGATCCCGGCCATGATCTTGCCCTTGACCTTGGAGAACTCGACGCCGAGCTGGCCCATCAGCTGGGTCATCCGGGAGGACAGCGCCCGCTCGGTGAAGCGGGTCGCCAGTTCGGCGGACTGGGCGATCTCCGACTTCTTCTCCTCACGCCCCTGGCCGAGGCCGACCAGTTCGGCCTTGACCGTGACGCTGACCGTGTCGAGGACGCCCAGCCGGAGGGTCTTGACCCGCTCCCCTCCCGCCGTCAGGTCCGGGAGGGCGTCGATCAGGGGGCCCCGGTCGAACATCCGCCTGAGCTTGCGCATGGCGGCCGAGTTCTCGTTCAGCCGGAACTCGTTCCGGCCCAGGGTGGTGAGCAGGTTGCGCAGCGAGCCGACGTCGGGCAGGTCGACGACCAGGTCCTCGGAGCGGAGGCCCTCCCAGACCTCCCTGGGCGGCACGGGGTGGGTGATCTCGTTGGTTCCACGCTTCGGCTTGACGGTCTCCCGACCGGGGCGCGGGGCCTGGTAGGAGGCCTCCTCCCGGGTGGTGACCGGCTGCGTGTCGGAGGTCTCCAGCAGGACCTCGAAACCCACCTCGACGGCGACGGTGGCCTGCCGGCGACCCCGCCCCCGCGTCGTCGGCGCGGCGGGCGTGCTCGGGCCGCCGGCGCCGTGCGGGGTGGCCGGGGCGGCGTTCTCCGCGTTGCCGTCCTTGGGAGCCTCCTCCTTCAGGGGCTCCTTTCCGGCCTCCTTCGCGGCCTCCTTCGCCGCCTCCTGGTCCCGCCAGGAGCGGGCCGACTCCTGGATCCGCCGGCCCTGCCGATCGAGTTCGTCTCCGAACGGCTTGGGCAGGGGCGCACCCTCAGGCAGCTTCTCGGTCTCGCGACGGAGCGCCTCCTGGCGAAGGCGCTCGGTCCGCGCCTCCTCGGGGAGCGTGCCGCGGACGGGCCGCGCCGACCCCTTGCGGCGCATCTCGACCTGGATCATCGCGGCGCCCTCGAAGACGCTGCCGGCGACCTTGGTCTTGGTCGCCACACCGGTCCGGCCGACGCCGTCGTGCTCCGCGGTCCGTTCCTGGCCCCGGACGTGGCTCAGAGTGCCGCCGGCCACGACGGCGACGGGCACCGCCCCGAGCGGGTCGGTGGTGCCCACCACCCGCGCGGTGAAGGTCTCGTCGGTGCCCCGGTTCTGGCCGGCCGTCCCGTCGGGGCCGCCGTGGGCGACGCCGCTGCTGCCGCCGGTCGCGAACTCGGTCTCGACCGTGTCGGCGGTGTGCCGCATCTCCCGTACGCCGGCCCAGCGGAGCACGACGGTGCCGCCGGGCACCTTCACGAAGAGCTCCTGGCCGGCCATCAGCGCCCTCAGCCGGGACTGCAGCGCTCCCGGCAGCAGGGCAGGCGCCAACCTCCGCCGGACCCGCCCCCAGCTCGCGCCGTACACCTCCCGTCCGCGGCCGTCGAGCTGGTCCAGCAACGAGGTGCGGACGACCTGGCCGGCGCCCGTCGGCTGGGCGCCGACGGGGGGCTTCGGCGTCCCGTCCTCCTGGCCGGCCGCGCCGCCCTTGGGTTCCGGGGCCCAGACCCGCAGCACCACGTCGGAGCCGCTCAGCACGCCGGAGGAGACGATCCGCTCCGGCACCGAACGGAAGGTGCCGGGGGCCGGGGCGACGCCGGTCTTCGGGTCGATGGGCAGTTCACGGACCGGGAACACGAAGTCCGCCGCGGTGACGGCGGTCGTCCCGCCCGAGGCGTGGGCGAGATTCCGCCGGTCCGACCGGTCGAGCAGCACCTTCGGCAGCGTCGACTTCGCCACGATCTCGATGTCGAAGGCCACGTCACCGGTGAACCGGGCCGCGCGCTCGACCGTCTTCTCCTTCTCGGACCGGCCGGTCACGGCGTCCCGTGTCGCGCCCACCGTCTCCTGCACGGCGGACGACTGGCCGAGCGTCACCGCGACGTACGGGAACTTCCCCTCGATCGCCGCCGCCACGCTGACTCCGCTGCGCACGTCGCGAAGCGCCCCGATGGACGACACCGTCTCACCGCCGCGCTCGAACTCGCACTTCTCGATCAGCTCCTGGTAATCCCGCATGGTCACCTTGGCCCGGGCGACCCGGACCTCGACGGTGAACCCTTGATGCGACACCGAGACGCTCAGGCTGCCTCCGGTGGTGAGGGCCGACAGCCGGGGGCGCAGCGCCGTCTCGTCGAGGCGGGGGGCGAGGGCGGCCTCGACCCAGGCCCAGTGACGGCCGAACAGCGGCTTCAGCTTGGCGCCCACGGCGTCGAGGACGGCCCGCGCGTCCTGCAGTCCCAGCACGGGGTCGGACGGTCCGAGTTCGCCGGTCCGGGACACCCGGGACGGCGGCTGCACGCTGGGCGTCCGGTCCGGCGCGAGGATCGGCTTGGGGGCCTTCGGGAGGAGCGGGATGTTCTCGACGCCCGGCGTCTCCTCGACGACCGGGGCCTCCTCCACCTGCGCGGCCTCGTCGGCGTGCTGGACCTCCTCGCGGTCGAACACCAGGCGGGCCGGGCGAAGACCCTCGCCCTCCGGCGTGCGGTGCGGTGCGGTCAGGGACTGCGGGACGGCCAACAGCGTCCGGACCAGGGCCCGTTGGGGCGCGGTCGAGCCGTCCCCGCCGTTCTCGACGACCTTGAGGTCGAGCTCGACGGTGGCCAGGTAGACGACCATCTTCTCGGCGAACTTCGCGTTGGCGGTACCGCTGACGGAGTCCGCCGCCCGGTCGCCGCTGCGCCACCGGGTGGTACGGCCGGCTCCGCCGGAGGCCGCCATGACGGTGTTGGGGGCCCTGAACTCGGGCCCGCCCTGGAACTGGCCGCCCGCCGCGTGGAAGGAGTTCTCCCGGACGCCGCCGGCATCCGCCCACTCGTTCACGACGTTCAGCTCGGCGTCCTTCTCGAACTCCCGAACGTACTCCAGCTTCTGGACCTTGGCTCCGGCCAGCACCAGGGCGTCCCGCTCGCCGGTCCTGACCAGCAGCGGCGACTGGAGGTCGATGCCGTGGGTCATCCCGGTCAGCAGGGCCCCGAGCCGCTCGCTGCGGAAGGCCCCGCGCACCAACGGGCCGAGCTCGTTCCAGCCCTGAGCACCGAAGGTGCGGCGCCCCAGCGTCTCCAGGACCTCCCTGAGCGGCCCGACGGGCTCGGTGGTGCTCCCGGGAACGTGCGGGACGACATCGAGCACGACCGTGCCCGGCGGCAGTCCGGTCTTGCCCTTCGCCGGGTCGGAACCCCACAGCTCGGGCTTGGGCTCCCGCGCGGGGGAGCCGGGGTCCAGCTCCGGCCCCTGGAGCGGTCCGGGTTCGGCGTCGGGACGGAACGTGCTTTCCGTGCCGCCGGCTTGGCATTCCGCGGTGTCGAAGAGCACCCGGAAGGCCAGCCGTGGGGGGGCCCCCGGCCCGGGCGCCCCGCCCCCGCGGGGCCCCGGGGGCCCGGGGGGGGTG
>NZ_JBHWIR010000027.1:18534-46072 GCF_042731835.1 Kitasatospora sp. NPDC059817
CTTCCCGCCCCGCGGGGTTGCCATCCCGGGGGTTCTCCCCCCCCCGGCACGGCCCGCGGTGGCGCCCCCCGCCCCGGGGCGACGACTCCCTCCGGGTCCCAGTGCGCCAGGGCGAGTTCGGCGGTGCCGTCGAAGAGCGTGCCCTTGATCTTGGCCTTGAGGGCGGTTCCGGTCCGCTGGGAGCTCTGCTCGATGATGTTCCGGTCGCTGCCGCGCTGCCCGTTCACGCCCCCCGTACCGGCGCCCCCGAGGAAGTCCTTTCCGCCGCTCGACTGCTTGGCCGAGATGGCCAGTGCCAACGCCCGGGCCTTGGCGTCGGACTCGGTGATGGCGCTGGTGACGTCGGTGCCGGTGTTGAACTCGCCCGCGTCGGTGTTGCGCAGGTACGTCAGGTCCAGCACCTTCGCCGACACCAGGATGCTGCCCCGGCCGTCGGACAGCGGGATCTCCAGCGGCTCACCGGCCGTCATCGACCTCAGCTGGGTCTGCAGGCTGGGCAGGTCCAGCTGGGCGAGGATCTCGGCCCGCACCGAACTCCAGGCGTCGCCGAACCTCTGCCGCCCGAAGGCCTCCAGCCCGGAGGGCTCGCCGGCCGCTCCGAACAGCGCCGTGTCACCCGCGGCGGCGTTCCCGCGCCCGTGCAGCGTGTCGACGTTCTTGACCACGTCCATCCCGCCCAGCGCCGCCGTCCGCAGCACCCGGGGCGGCGGGGCGTGGCGGATCTCGTCGGGCGCAGGCCCGACGGAAGCAGCCTCGGCGGCCGGCGTGACGATCCGCACCGGCAACGGGACCCGCACCGGCTCCGGACGCTGCTCCGCGCCGGTCCGCCCGGTGTTCACCACCGGGGTCCGGGAGAACGGCGGCAGGAGCGTCCGCACGCCCGGGACCCCGGAGAAGTCGAGGTCCAGCCGGACCGTCGCGTCCACCCACAGCACCGGCTCGGCGGTCTTCCTGCGGTGGGTCATCCGGCCGGTCGCGGTGATCGTCACCGCCTTGCTCCGGTCCATCATCCCGCTCACCGGCCCGGACAACCCGGTGTTCGACGCCGGCTTGCCGCTCACCACCAGACCCCCGCCCCACCGGGACCGGCTCTCACGCAGGGTGCCCGCTCCCGCGGACGAGTCGCCGCCGTCCTCGAACTCGAACTTCTCCGTCCGATGCTTCGTGACGGGCGTCTCCAGCGTGGCGCTGATCCGCAGCGTCCCGGAGCCTCCACCGAGGTCCAGGGGCACCAGCAGATCGTCGCCCCGGGTCATCCGCGACAGGTTGGGCTCCAGCATCCCGACGTCGAGCTGCTCGGCGAGCCGCTGCCGGATCTCCTCCCGCCGGCTCGCCGAGACACCTGCGGGCAGCTGTCCGAGTACGGCCGCCACGACCTGGTCGTCCTCCCCGTCGACCAGCACCACCCGGTCGCCCGCGCTGATCCGGCCCTGCTCCGTCATCCGGCCCGGCGGGGCGGGCAGGGGCGGCGCCTTGGGCGGCTCCGGCGCCTTGGGCAGGTCCTCCTGCTTGGGCGGCTCCTGCTGCTGCGGCAGGTCCTCCTGCTTGGGCAGTTCCTGCTGCTGCGGCAGCTGCTGTTCCTTTGGCTGCTCCTGCTCCTTGGGCAGCTCCTGCTCCTTGGGAGGCTCCTGCTGCTGCGGCAGTTCCTCCTGCTGCGGCTCCTTCTGCCCCTCGTGATCCTGCTTCGGCGTAGGCGTAGGCGTAGGCGTCCGCTCAGGCTCCTTCAGCGGCGGCGGAGTCGGCTTGGTCTGCGACTCGGTGACCACAGGCACGTCGGCCGGACGCGGCGTGGCGGGCCGAGGGGTCGTCGGCTGCATCGCGCTGTAGTGGGTGACGCGAATGTCCTCCTCATTCGAGCGGAGGATGTGGACGATCCGCTCCGACCCCTCGTTCAACAGACGGGGCACGGAGGCCTGGTCGTACACCCTCAGCTGGATGCCGAAGGCGTGGGCGGCCACCACCGCGATCTCGTCGTAGAACGGGGTGGTCCACAGCACCCGGTTGCGCACCGCCATGTCCACGAATCGGCTGAGCGGCAGATCGGTCAGGTCGGACAGCGTCAGGTGCCGGGGATCCCTGTCCCCCGCCTGCACCCACACCAGCTCCCTGAGTGCCGGCATCCGGTCGAGCACGCGGTCCCAGGTCGCCGTCCGCTGCGGCCCGTCCTCGCCCAACACCGCGAGGAGGTGCTCCAGCACGTCTCCTCTGCTCAGTCCCAGGTTCTCCGCGCCGGCGATCGCCGTCAACTGCTCACGGTTGAAACCGTCATCGGAGAGCAGGAACCGAAGGGGACTCATCCCCAGGGCGTCGAGGTCCGTCCGCTGCCTGGTGCCTTCCTGCCCCCGGAACCACTGCGAGACGGCCGCGCGTGCGCCCCTGACGTCCAGGTGCCCGTGGCCCCAGGAGTCCAGTTGCCGGGGCGCGCTGGCCAGGATCGACGTGAACAGGCAGTTGCCGTCGCCCGGGACCCGCAGGACGTCGAAGTGCGACCCGTCGCCCACCGACCTCTGCCCCGTCACCGGCCACTCCCGCGTGGCGGGCGTCGGCGGGGCCGCCGGCGGGACGCCGCCCTGCCCGGTCTCGCCGAGTGCCCCGAGGCGCCTGTCCTTCGACTTCGCCGTGTCGTCCTTCTTCTTCTTTTTCGGGTCCACCGCCTTCGCCGGCGGGTGCGAACCCTGCTCGGTGTCCGGTTCCGTACCCGGCACGAACTTGACCCAACGGCCTCGGGTGCCGTGCTCGTCACTGAGGAGGCCGAGCGGGGCGTAGCGCTGACCGGCGGCCACGTTGACCGAGGTCGTGGCCGCCCAGACGACCCTGCCGGTGGCGTTGGCGAACTGCTGCGCCACCACCTGGCCGTTGTCCCCGCGGGCGCCCGCCTGGCAGGCGAACAGCACGATCTGGGCGTCGAGGGGCATGCGCCGGAAACTGGGCCGCCTGCGGATGACCTGGCCGAACGCGTCGCCCGAGAGGTGGACCTTCCTGGTCCCGTCCGTCTGCTTCGACAGCGTGGGCAGGAGCGTCGCGAGGTGCGTGGCGTGCGTCATGGCCGCGTAGATCGGGGCCGCGACGTTCCAGGGGACGAGGCCGATCGTGCTGAGGTCGGGGTTGTCCGAGGCCCCGGCGGCCTCAATGTCGTCCTGGTCGTAGAAGTCGGACGGCAGGTACTCGAAGTGCGGGTTGGTCGGGTCGAACCCGTCCCGCACCTTCTCCCAGTTCCGGGTGAGCGAGTCGTCCCGGAAGAGCCGGCCTCCCGACTGCCCGCCGAGCGGGAACAGGATGGGCTGGCTGTCGAGGTCCGTCGCGTCGATCGGGTAGGTCGAGTTCGAGTCGACCAAGCGGCCGTTGTCCTTGTGGACCTTCCTGACCTGGACGGTGTGGGAACCCTGCTCCTCCACGAGGGCCGGGTCCGGCGGAACCTCCTTGATCCAGAACCCCCGCTCCACCTTCGCGCCCGGCTTGTCCGCCAGTGCGGAGCGCAGTCTGCCCTTCACCCTGATGACACCGCCGGACATCGAGGTCGCCACGGAGTTGGTCCACACGGTCCGCCCCGTCGCCTTGGCCACCGCACGGGGGAACGCCAGGTCCGCCCCCAGGCTCGCAGGGCCGACGAGCACCAGCGGGGTTTCCGGGGTGATGCGGTCGAGCGGCAGGTCGGACGCCACGCCCTCGGCGAGCTTCTCGGGGTCGAGGTCGTCGAGCTTCTTGGGCATCAGCACCAGGAGCGGTTCGGGCCCGGTGACGTCGGTCAGGCTGTAGTGCTTGCTCGTCTCCGGCGCATCGGCGCCGGGCTCGGTCCCAGGCTGCGGGACGGGTTCGGGGCCGCCGTCGGACACCTTCTTGGGATCGTTCCAGTAGTAGACGTTGCGCGCGGTCTCCAGCAGCTCCGGCGGCGCCTCCGACCAGCTTTCTCCCCGCACCTCCAGCGCGACCACGGCTCCACCGGGCGTGGTCACCAGACGGGTCCGGTACTCCTCTTCGCGCGGCTCCTGCCCCTGCGGCACGGGTTCGACCTGGCCGGGGGCCGCGACGGGCTCCTCGTGTGGCGTGTCCGCCGGCGGCGTGTCCGCCGCCAGCCGCTCCCGCAGGGCGGCCCGGAGGGCGGCCCCGGTCAGCGCCGGGTCGACCAGCACGGCCGTGTCCACCAGCCTCCGCAGGTGCTCCGGCACCGGGCGCTGCCGGTCGGGCAGCGCGTGCAGTTCGTGGGCCATGCCGCCCAGCCAGCCGCCGGTCAGGAAGGGCACCCGCATCCGGTACTCGTCACGGGCGAGACGCTCCAGGCGCCGCAACGCCCGGACCCTTTCGAACTCGCGGGTGACCCCACCGGGGGGCGCGTCCGGGTGGAAGAGGTCGTCGTGCAGCTTGAGCAACGCCCCCGCGGCCAGCTTCTCCCGCGAGGACGGCGCGGACGCCGAGGACACCTCGCCGGGCGGTACGGTCGTCGACTGGCCCGGTTCGTTGGCGAGTTCCCTGGCGGCGTGGTCCAGCGCCTCCCGGTCGACGGTGCCACCGGCGCCGTCGATACCTCGGGTCACGACGGACGCCGGCTGAGCGGCCTTCTTCGCGGACTTGGCGGTCTTGGGGGCGAGAGCGGTGTCGTCGCCGCCGAGTCGGTTCCGGTCGGACGTCGGCTCGATGTGCTCCGCCTTGGCGCCGGGTCCGCGCTCCCCCGATCCTCCCGGGAACTCGGGCATCAGGTCATGACGCCGCAACGACTCGACGTTGACGCCCAGTTCGGATGCCAGCCGATGCCAGGGGTCGGCCACCCCGTTGGAACGGTGTTCGGCGAGCAGCCTCCGCGCCTCAGCCAGGGAGACATCGCCGTGCACACCGCCGCCGCCACCCGACTTGTCCCGCAGGTCGGCCAACTGCTGCTGCCACTCGGCCTCCTCGGCGGCATCTTCGGCGGCCTCCCGGCGTACCTGCCGCTCGGTCTCCCGCTGATCCTCCTCGGCCCGCAGACGCTGCCGCTCGGTCTCCCGCTGCTGCTCGCGGGCCTCCTCCTCGGCGCGCAGCCGCTCCCGCTCCTTGAGGGCCTGCCGGTCGGCTTCGGCGCGGACGGCCGCGTCGGCCGCCCGCTGCTTCCGGCGCTCGGCCAGCTTCGTCTCCGCCTCCGCGGCCTCCTGTGCGCGCCGCGCGGCCTCCTGCTGGAAGGCCGGATCGTTCTTCTGCTCCTCCCGGCGCTGCTCGGCGGCGTCGCGGCGCTGGTCCCGCTGGCCGGACTCGGTGACCCGCCCGTCCCGGGTGGCGTCCTCGCCGCCCAGCTTGGCTCCCTTGCCGGGGAACTTCTCAGCCGGGGTCTTGCCCTCCGACCCCGCCGTGCCCGAATCCTTCAGGTCGCCGAACCCGTGGATCCCGGACTTCGGAGCCGGCTGCTGCTGCTCGCCACCGTCCGAGCCCTGCTTCCCCTCCTCCTTCGGCGGCACCGCCGGCGGGTGCTCCTCCTGCGGGCCCGCCACGGTCTCGTCCGTCAGCAGGTGCCCCTCGCCGGGGAACTTCTCCGCCGGAGCCTTCTCCTTGCCCGGATCCTTCACATCGCCAAGCCCGTGAACGCCCGTCTTCCGATCCGGAGGCACCGTCCCAGTACCACCGCCCGAACCCTCAACCACCCCTTCCTTCGGCGGCACCGACGGCGGACCGTCAACCGTCCGCCCCTGACCGGGGAACTTCTCCGCCGGAGCCTTACCCTTCCCCGAATCCTTCAGGTCACCGAGCCCATGAACCCCGGACTTCCGATCCGGAGACTGCTTCTCGCCACCACCCGAACCCTCCGCCCCGTCCTTCGGCGGCACCGGCGGAGCATCATCCGTCAGCAAGTGCCCCTGACCGGGGAACTTCTCCGCCGGAGCCTTACCCTTCCCCGAATCCTTCAGGTCACCGAACCCGTGAACCCCGGACTTCCGATCCGGACCTTGCTGCTCGCCACCACCCGGGCCCTCGGAGTCGGCGGGGGCCGGCTCCACCTGGGTCTGACTGCCCTCGGACCGTCCTCGGTCCTGCACTCCGCTGCCGGCGGGGCCGGGCCCACCCTCGGGCCGCCCGTCCGAGCCGGAGTGCGGCGCGGCGGCACCGGAGCCGTCGCTCTCCTTCTTGGCGTTCAGATCGTCGATCGTGCGGAATTTGAGCTCCCGTGTCGAACGCGGCCTCTTGGCGTCGGCCAGAGCCTTGGCCTCCTCACGCTCCACAAAGGACGGATCCGACAGCGCCTTCGCCTTGCGATCCGCCTCGCCCTGCTCACGCAGCTGCCGGTGCAGCTCGGCCTGCGTCAAGTACGCGGGATCGGGCAGCGGCTCCTTCTCACCGTCGCCACCAGGCTCCTTGGGCGCCTCCTCATCCACCTTCGGCGGACCAGACGCCTCCTTCGCCTTACGAGCAGCCTCAGCAGCCGCCGCACGATCCTTCTCACCCTGCTCACGCAGTTGCCGGAACGCCTCAGCCTGCGACGAATACCCGGGATCAGGCTGCGGCTCCTTCTCGCCATCACCCGACTTCTTGACCCCGTCACCGTCCGCCTGCGACGGACCCGACGCCTCCCTCGCCTTACGAGCAGCCTCAGCCTGCGCACGCAGATCCCGCTGCAGCTCACCCTGCGCACGCAGATCCCGGTGTATCTCACCCTGCGCCGTGTACATCGGGTCAGGCCGCGGCTCCTCCTCGCCATCACCCGACTTCTTGACCCCGTCACCGTCCGCCTGCGACGGACCCGACGCCTCCCTCGCCTTACGAGCAGCCTCAGCCTGCGCACGCAGATCCCGCTGCAGCTCACCCTGCGCACGCAGATCCCGGTGTATCTCACCCTGCGCCGTGTACATCGGGTCAGGCCGCGGCTCCTCCTCGCCATCACCCGACTTCTTGACCCCGTCACCGTCCGCCTGCGACGGACCCGACGCCTCCCTCGCCTTACGAGCAGCCTCAGCAGCCGCCGCACGGTCCTTCTCGCCCTGAAGGCGTTGTTCCCGGAGGTGTTCGCGCTGGAGTTCGTACTCGGACTTCGGGGTGTCCTTGCGAGGACCGTTCGGGTCGGGGTCCTTGCTGCCGTCCGGACCGCCCTCGGTCTTGGGAGGCCGTCCGTCGCCCTCCTTGGACGGCTTCGGGTCGGGCTTGTGGTCGGGCTTGGGGTCAGGGTTCGGGTCCCGCTTGGGGTCCGTCGTGCGGTCGGGATTCGGAGGGTCGGGCGTGTGGTCGGGCTTGGGGTCCGGCTTCGGGTCGGGCTTGGGGTCCGGCTTCGGGTCCGGCTTCGGGTCCGGCTTGGGATCCGGCTTGGGATCGGGCTTCGGGTCCGGCTTGGGATCGGGCTTCGGTGCAGGCCGCGGATCCGGCTTCGGGTCGCCGCCGCCCGCCGTCGCCGTGTTGCCACCCGTCTGCTTGCCCTGGTCGCCCCCGGACTCGGTGGGGCGGCGGGTGGCGGGGTCCGGCGTGGTCCGGCCACCGTTGCCGGTCTGCGAGCCGGGCTTGGAGGTCTTGTCCCCGCCCGGCGTCTCCGTGCCGATCGACGGCTTCGGGCCCGTCGACTTGCCGCCCTCGGTGCCGGCCGCGTTCGACCCGCCGTCCGTCTTGGACCCGCCCTCGGTGCTGGGCCCGCCGTCGGTGCGGTGCGAACCGGACGGCGGGGTGAGCGAGGTGGTACGGCCGCCGCCCTCGGTGCTGGTCAGGTGCGGGCCGCCCTCGGTCGGGGCGGGGAGGCGCTCGCCGAGCCTGGGCACCGGGAACGGCGCGGCGTGGCCGGACAGGTTGGTGGCCACGGACAGCAGGGTGAGGGGGTGGAGCGGGTGGAAGTACTTGCTGCCGTCGTGGGGGATGTCGGCGTGCTGGAGGTCCCGGACGAAGTTGACGTACTTGGTCATCAGGGGCGAGGTGAGGCCGTGCATCAGGTGGCGCGCGCCGCCCATGAGGAAGCCGCTGAGGAAGCTCGCGCCGCTGGCCGAGAACTCGTGGTTCGGCTCGAAGATCAGGTTGTAGAAGCCCTCGGTCAGGTACTGGTTGAGACCGTTCTTGACCTGCTCGCCGAGCACGTGGCCGAGCACGAACATCGTGTTCATCTTGCCGACGCGGCCGGCGAGTTCGGGAAGCTTCTCGGCCAGGAGCTTGAGTTCTCCGGTGGCGACCTTGGAGTTGTTCGCGATCTCGCGCAGGGCGGCGGCCAGGCCCGCGCGGGCTTCCCCCGACTTGGCCCACTTCTGGGCGAACTCCTTGCCGAACGCCGTTCCCAGCTCGCGGGCGAGGTCCTTGCCGAGGGCGGGGCCGAGGTGCTTCTCGAAGGACTTCGCCATGTTCTCCGCGAACTGGGCCCCGGCCTTGGCGCCGGTCTTGCCGCCGGCCGCGAAGCCCTTGGAGAGGAAGGCGGAGTTCTCCCGCAGGAGCTTTTCGAGGCTGTTGGCGAACTTGTTCGCCGCCTCGTCCCCGATCGCCCGGCCGGCGCCGGCCCCGGCTTCCTTCGCCCCGGCCTTCCCGAGCCCCTTGGCCCCGGCGTTGCCGAGCTCCTTGGCCCCGACATTGCCGAGTTCCTTGGCGCCGAGGTTCGCGAACTCCTTGGTCCCGCCCTTGGCGATCCCGGCGGCCAGGTTCTTCAGCGAGGCGCTCAGTTCCTTCGAGACGAAGAGCTTCCCGAACATCTTGCCGAAGAGCTTGCCCAGGCCCATGCCCAGCAGGTGCAGCGGGCCGGCGATGATGCCGCTGATCGCGCCGAAGATCGCGGCCTGCTTGGTCAGGTCCTTGTCCCACTCGTGCCGGTTGCCCTGCCCGAACTGGATGCCCTGGATGATCCCGTCCATCACCAGGCCGCCCACCACACCGAAGAAGGTGTGCATCAGGATCACCTGGAGGAGCTTCTTCAGCAGGTTGATGATGATCGTCTTGACGACCTGCTTGACGGGCTCGACCGCGAGGAGCGAGGTGCCGGCGGTGAACGGGGACCAGAAGATGGCCAGCGCGATCTCGATCAGCAGCTGGACGATCTGGCCGATGATCATCCACTTCGTGTACTCCACGGTGTTCGCGACCTTGCCCGCGAACTCGCTGAGCTGCTTGCAGAGTTCGGTCGCCGTGGCGATGTAGTTGGTGCCCTCCTTCCCCTGGCCGACGAACCGCCCCATGTCCTGCTCGAAGGCCTCGGCGGTCTGCCCCTCGAACTGCTGCCGGCACTTGGCCACCAGATCCACGATGTAGGCCTCGAGCTGCGGCAGTTCCTCGGAGAGCGTCTTGTACTCGTCCCGGACGTCTCGCAGCAATCCCTCGTTGGACTCCGGCCACGGCATCCCGGTGAGGATGTGGAAGAAGGTCGCCACGCCGGGCGAGACCTGGATCGAGGAGTGGGCCATGGCGGGGAGCCTCCGGCTGCGAAGCCTGCTGGTGCTGTGCGTGCGGTGCGGGTGGGGAACGGCGCCGTCCGGCGCTATCGGCGGGTCACTTCACCAACCCGGCATTGTGCTCGTCGGTCGAGTCGAACAGGTCGGCCACGTTCATGCCGTTCTTCGCGACGCGCGCCAGCTTGTCCCTGATGCCGCCGACCAGTTCGAGCAGATTGGTGGTCGGCTCGTCCACCTTCTCGTGGTACTGCTTGCCGATCTCGTCGGATCCGGCCGCCGTGCGGTTCACCTTGTTGACGTGGTCGATCTGGCCGTAGACCTTGTCGACCAGCTCGGACATCTTGTCGAAGTCGCCGAACGCCGCCTTCAGGTCCTCAAGTTTCACCAACTGCTTAGCCATTGAACTCCTCCTGCTTGTGGGTCTTGGTCTGGTCGGCTCCCGGCCGCATCGCGGTGAGCGGCTCCAGCAGCGCGTCCAGGTCCAAGCCTCCCAGCATCGACAGCAGGGGGTCCTCCTCCTGGTCGCCGGTGACCGCCAGGCGCAGCGACTCGCCGACCCCGTCGAAGGCGCGCATCGACCGGGTGATCTGCTCGCCCATCCGGGCCTTGGCCTCGTTCAACACGTCCTTGAGGACGGCGGCCAGGTGCGCGGGGGCCATCTCCTGGTAGGCGGTGGTGTGGAAGGTCAGCGCGAGCACCTCGCCCTGCGCGCCCACCTTCACGGTGAGCATCCGGTCCTTGGTCGTCACCGAGGCCGTCGCCGCCTGCAGTTGCCGGGTCATCTCGGCCATCTTGACCTGCTGCTCCTCCAGGGCGGCCATCGCCTGGGCGAGCTGCTCCTCGAACGAGAACGTCATCTCCGTGTTCCTTTCCACTCCCGTGACGCGGCGCCGACTCAGCGGCCGATCACTCCGCTGACCGCACCGGTGTCGGTGCCCCAGACCTCTTCGTCCTCGGCCAGCCAGGTGGTCCGCTGCCGGCCCTTCTCGCCCTGGCCGCCGCCCATTCCGCCGCCCATCGGCGGGACCATGGGCATCCCGCCGCCGCTGGTGTTCACCGAGCGGCCCCGCATCGCGGCGGCCTCCTCGGCGGCGAGTGCGGAGGCCTTCTGGCTCATCGTGGCCTTCTCGGCGGCGGCTGCTCCGGCGCCGGCGACCTTGGCCGCGGGCGGCGGTCCGCCGTTCTCCGCCACCCGGGGGCCGACTCCGCTGCTGGTGTTGAGGATCCGGGGGGCCTGGCCGCCGCCGGAGGTGCCGAGGCCCTCGTACGCTCCCCCACCGACGCCACTGAACATCCCCGGGTAGGTGCCGACCGCGCCGAAGCCGTCGTTCTGGTCGAGGCTGCTGCCCCCCGACCCCAGGTTCAGGGTCCAGGGCGTGCCCCCACCGGTGGACGGCGGGCGCGCACCGCTGATGTCGCCCCAGGTGATGGTTCCGCCACCACCACTGCCGCTGCCACTGCCACTGCCGCCCACCGAGGCCCAGGCGTGCTGGAGGTCGCGCGAGCGCTGGATGTAGTCGGAGATCGGCTTCTTCTGGGGGTCCAGCAGGGTGCCGTCGTCGGCGATCGAGGAGCCCTTCTCGACCACGATCGGGTTGCCGTTGGCGTCCAGGATCTCCTTGCCGTTGGGGTCGACCACCGTGCCGTCCTCGCGGATGGTCGATCCCTTCGGCACCTTGGCGTTGGGGCCGTACACGCCTCCGCCGGTGCCGGCCGGCACGTTGGCGCCGGGGGGCACCACGATCGGCTTGCCGTCCTTGCCCAGCACCTCCTTGCCGGAGGAGTCGTAGACCTTGCCGCCCGAGATGTAGCCGCCGGGCGGCAGGAGGATCGGCTTCTTGTCCTTGTCCAGGAGCACGTTGCCGTCCTTGTCGCGGATCGGCGTCCCGGCGCCGAGGCCGCCACCGTTCCCGCCGGCGCCGTCGCCGCCGATGATCGGCGGCGGGGGGATGTGGTTGTTCTTGTCCCCGCCGGCCCCGCCGTCCCCCCCGCCGGCTCCCCCGCTGCCGTCGCCGAGACCGGGCGGTGGGGGTGCGTCGGGGTTCTTGGGGTTGTTGGGGTCGTTGGGGTCCGGCATCTCCTTCGGCGGAAGCGTGATGCCGACCGGCATGAGGTCGAACCCGAGCTTGGTGATCAGCGGGTCGTACGCGCTCCCCAGTGCCGCCATCGCGTCGTCACCGGGCTTGTCCAGGTAGTCGGCGACCTTCTTCAGCCACCTCTCCTTGGCCTTCTGGTCGAGAGCGGCGTAGAAGGCGTCGTTGCGGGGGTCGCCCAGCGAGGAGGTGTCGTACTTCCAGGTGCTCTCCGCGGTCCAGTACATGGGGGCCTTGTGCATCTCCTCCCACAGGACCTCCTGGATGCACTGGTACGGGAACCCGGTGCTGTACCAGACCGTCTGCGCCGTCCTGACCGCCTTGATGACGACGCCGATTCCGTACGCCGCGTACTCCAGCGAGGGCCCGTAGTTGGCCCCGACCAACTGGTTGCGCAGGTCGTCGAGTTCGACGGCGAACCGTTCGAGGAGCTTCTTGAACTCGCCCGCCGCGTCGCCCTCCCAGCTGTCGCCCGGGCCGTCGATCTGCTCCGCCCACTTGCGGAACGCCTCGGCCTGGGTCGACAACCACTTCGTGGTGTCCTCGATCGCCTTGGCCCCGGCCAGCAGGCTCTGCGGGTCGATCGTGTCGTTCCCGCGGGTACTGATCGGGAGCTTCGCCTTGGAGTCCGGAGCCACGTCGGTCGAGACGTCCGGCATGATCGGGTCGAGGATCAACTCGGCCTGGTGGTTGAACTTGGAGAGCACGCCGTTGGGGTCGTTCCCCCACTTGTCGTAGTCGATGTGGACGTTGATCTTGAAGTGGCGCGGGCCGCCATCACCGTTGTTCGCGGTGCCGTCGTAGAAGTTCATCGCCCACCAGACGTCCGGGTTCCCCAGCCCCGTGCCGTCCGTCAAGTACGTCTGGGTGGACGCGTCCTTGGGGTCGAAGTACCCGTTCTCGACGGACATGTTCCCGGACTTGATCCATCTCTCGGCCTTCGCTCCCGCGATCTTGTCCCGCGTGGTGATCTCCACCGGAGCCTGCTTGGAGTTGAAGGCGGCGAGCGTCGTCTCCCAGAGCATGGGCACGGAGGTCTCCAGGTGAGTCAAGGGGTTCAGGGGTACAGGGAGCCGACCGGAAGGGGAAGAGCGCTACTTCCCGCCGCCGCCACCACCGCCGCCACCGCCACCGACGGCGATGACGTCTTGCAGGATCTGCATCACTTGCGCGGCCGTCAGAGCCTCGTCGTGAGCGGTGTCCATCAGGTTCAGGAAGCTCAGGACGTCGAGCCGGCCCTTCTCCATCTGGTTGTGGAAGGTCTTGAAATCACCCACCACGGTGCTGGCGAGGTGGGTGAACCCCTTCGCCAGGTTGGTGCCGCTCTCGAAGTTCCCGGCCAGCAGCGAGACGTAGTGGTGTTTCGTGGTCACCGTGCCCTGGCCGCTGAAGCCCAGCATGGCCGAGTAGCCCGGGTCGGTCTCCAGCTGGCTCAGGTACGACGGCAGGATCGAGTTCGCGAAGTACTCGAGGTCGTCGTGGTTGACGCTGAGCGTGTGGCTCATGTCCGGTGCCGGGGGCCCGGGCGCCGGCGGGGTCAGGGTCGGTGCGTCGGGCACCTTCGGCGGCTCCGGCGGGCTAGTGGGCATCGCGCCCGCCCCTCCGGTCGAGCCGCTCCGCGGCCGTCATCAGATGCCCGCCGCGCCGCGCCGGTCCGCGTCGCGGAGCAGGCCGTGCATGGTGCGCAGGGTGTCGGCGCCCTGCTGGATGTCGGTGGTCATGGTGGCGTCCTGGCCGGCCAGCACCAGGTAGAAGGAGTGGGCCGCGGCGGCCAGGTCGCCCTTGAGCTGGTGCTCGGCGGTCTGGATGGCCTGGAGGCAGTCCTCCATCGCGGAGTGCATGCCGTTGCCGGCCTGGGTCAGGGCGTCCGCCGCCTCGTCGATGTTCGCGTGGTGGAGCTCGATGCTTGCCATGGCTGGTCCTTTCGGTCGGCTGGGGTCCGGCCCGGGCTGCCCGGGTCCGGCAGGTCTGTCGGCGCGGGCTGGATCAGAGGTTGAGGCCCTTGTAGACCTCGTCGCCCGCGCCGCCGCCCCAGCTGTTGGTGACGCCGTAGGCCTCGTCGTGGGCGGAGTTGATCTGGGTGTGCCCGGTGGAGAACCGGTCCTGGAAGGTGGCGTAGGCGCTCTTGAGCCGCTGGTACCGGGTCTGCCAGTCGTCGATCTTCCCCTGGTAGGCGGTGCTGCACGCGGCCTTGAAGTGGTTCTGGACTTCGAGGTTGACGTCCTCGACCTGCTGGCCGGCCCGCATCATGGCCTGGATGTGGGTGTCCAGGGTCGCCAGGACGGTCTTGACGGCCGCGTCGTCGGTCTGCAAGCCCGGAGGAGTGGTCATTGCGCTGCCTTTCGTCGGTACGGGTTCTCGGCTGCGGCGGATGCCGCCCGAGCGGGTCGGCCGACCCGGTCCATCTGCTTCAACGGACGCGTGCCGGGGGGTGGTTCACCTCGCGCAGGACGGTCCTGAGGGCCGCGACGCGGGGCTCGCGGCGCCGGTCAGCGCGGCCGGGTCGAGGCTGGGGCCGGTCGGCAGCAGGGACAGCAGGGCCTCCGGGACGGCCGAGGGGACGACCTCGCCGTAGCCGAGCTGTTTGACCGCCGCGGCGGAGGCCAGCGGGTACTTCACCCCGGCGTCGGTGACCAGGTACAGGGTGGCGCCGACGCCCGCGCTGGACAGCGCCCGCACCAGGGCGCCGCCACCGGGCTTGACGGCGATGCTGTCGGCGCCGGCGCAGGCCGGGTCCACGCCCGGCTGGGCGGCCGGCGGCGGGCCCTCGACGGAGGCGGCGTCGACCAGGGTGACGGAGGTGGTCGGCGCCTGGTCGGTGAGCCGCAGGTCGGCGCAGACGCCCCGGTTCTGGGGGATCGTCACCAGCTCCGGCGGCGCGGCCGGCAGCCCGCCGGCGGCGGCGGACGGCTGGGCGGCCGGGGCGGTGTGCCCGGTGAGGTCGGCCGGGCCGAGCTGGACGGGGGCGACGACGTCGCCCCCGTAGGCGGCACTCTGCGTGCGGGGGTCGTTGCGCAGCAGCTCGAAGGCCATCCGGCTGAGCGGGGTGAACCCCGCCGTGGTCAGCAGGTAGGGGTCGCCGCCGGGGCCGGTGAACAGCTGGCCGACCCGGGTGGGGTGGGCGCCGAGCTGCGGGCCGGCCTTGCCGCGCTCCCCCGGGTCGGGAGCGGCCAGGTCGGGGCCGGCGGCCAGCGCGTTGAGGAAGGCGGCCGTCACCGGGTAGGGGGCGACGGCGCTCTGGCCGAGGGCCTGGCGGGCGCCGTTGACGGTGTCCAGGCGCAGCCGGCGGCCGTGCCAGAGCAGGTACTCGGCGCCGTCCGGGGCGGCGACCAGCGCGCCCTGGCCGTCCGTCAGCCCGGTGCCGCGGCGGCCCGGGCCGACCGTCAGGGCCAGCTCCGCCAGGCGGCCGCCGGACGGGCCGGGCCGGCTGACGGCGCCGGCGAGCCCGGGCGCGTCGGCGAGCTGCTCGGCCCCGGGCAGGCCGTCGGGGGCGCCGAGGATGCCGATCGGGACGCCGCGCGGGGTGTCGGCCAGCGAGCGCACGCTGACCTGGTCGACCACCAGCTGGTCGCCGGCCAGCAGCCGGGCGCTGGCCTCGTTCAGCACGGGGTGCAGGCTGCCGTCCAGGAAGAGGTAGCGGGCGCCGCTCTCCTTCACCACCACCAGGGTGCCGGGCTTCTGCCAGCCGGTGGCGCCGCCGGGGACGATCACCCCGTACACGGCCGCCACCAGGCACACCAGCACGGCGATGACCAGCCCGATGACGGTGCCCCGCGAGGTGCGCCCGGCCGGGGTGTCGGCCGCGTCGGGCTCGCCGCGCAGCATGCCGGTGGCGAGCCTGCCCATCACGAACAGGTGGGCCTGCACCTGGTCGCGCTTCGACTGCATCTCGTGGTTCTCCTCGGGGCGGCGGAAGGTGCGGGGCCGGGCGGCGCACGGCGGAAGGTGCCGGGCCGGGCGGCGGGAGGTGCGGGGCCGCCAGGGTCCGGTGGCGGGAGGTGCGGGGCCGTCAGGGTCCGGCTCAGCCGGCCAGGGCCCGCAGCTCGTGGTAGACCCCGGCCACGGCCAGCGCCAGCGGGATCACGGCCATCCCCGCGGTGGTGTGCAGCAGGTCCGCGGCCCGGCCCCAGTAGGGCAGCAGCCGGCGCCCGGGGATCGTCCAGGAGACCACCGCGAGGGCGGCCGCCAGGGCGAGCAGGCCGACCAGCACCAGCAGGCGCCCGCCGCTCCGCTCGCCGACGGCCAGGTGGCCGAGCAGCAGCGCCAGGCCGTAGGCGCCGGGCAGGAGGACGGACAGCCGCTGCGGGATGCTGCCGATCGCCCGGGAGTGCAGCAGCAGCAGGACGGACAGGGTCACCGTCAGGGCCGTGGCCGCCCAGCCGGATTCGCTGGCCACCAGGGTCAGGCATCCCGTGAGGACCGTGCCGAGCGCCAGGTGGAAGGCCGTCAGGAAGCCGTCGGCGACATCGCTGCGGCTGCGGACGGTGGCGCTCGGGACGGGCGCGATGCCCTCCTGGAGCTCCTCGGCGTTGCGCGGCAGCGCGGGCAGCCGCAGCCCGGACAGGCGGAAGCAGATCCCGGGGACGAACGCCCCGAGGATCACCGCGAGCACCGCCAGCACGGCCGCCACCTGCGGGCCCTCCTCCCCGCCCAGCGTCAGCCCGCCCGCCACCATGACGTACAGGGCGAACAGCACCGCGCCGAGGAACAGCGGCGCCGAGCAGCCGACGGCGGCCAGCGCCAGCACCGCCGCACCGGCGGCCGCGCAGCCGCCCGCCAGCATCCGGGCGCCGACCGCACCGGCCCCGCCGCCGGCCGGCAGCAGGGCCCCGGCCATCGCGAGGTAGGGCACCGCCATGGCACCGAGCGCGGTGCCCGCGCCGGCGTCGCCGACCGCCCGGGAGGCGCTCAGCGCACCCAGCAGCAGGAGCAGGCCGGTGACGGCGGCAGCAAGGGCACGGGTCTGCTCCGGGCCGGGGAGCAGCAGCACGGCGAGCCCGCCGGCCAGGACGGCCACGGCCAGTCCGAGCGCCACGTGGTGGGTGAGCACCGGGCGCCAGGTGTCGGAGCGGGCCCGCATGCCGGTGGCGACGCCGTCGGCCAGGTCGTCGTAGTGCACCTCGGGCAGGGCGTCGCGGCGCGGGCGCAGGTACAGCTCGTCGCCGTCGTGCAGGTCGAGCGCGTCGGCGCCGAGCTCCTCGTCCAGCGGCGGGCCGCCGAGGCGCTGCAGGACCCAGCCGTCGTGCTCGACGCCCTGTTCCTCCAGCTCGGGGCCGGCGTGCGCGAGGACGGCCGGCAGCAGGTCGGCCAGCGGTACGTCGGCGGGGACGGCGAGTTCCAGGACCGCCTCGGGCGTTCGGAACCTCAGTCGGCACAGTCCGGCGACGGCGGTCCCGTTCGCGCTCCCGTTCACACTTCTCCCTTTTGCCCTGGCCTCCGAACGGCATGGCGAGGTGACGGCCCGGGGGCGCCTGGGGGATGGACGAGCCCGGGCGTCACCTCACCAGGAGGCACGGACGGCGGGGCCCGCAGGGTTCACCGCCTGCCGGAATCCGTTTCGCGGCGGCCGTTCGCGGGCGTTCACAGCCGTTCACGGCCGTCCTCGGCGTCGGCGCCGCGCCCGCCCCGCCGAACCGGGTGAACCCGGCCGGGCCCGCCGCCCGTCGTCCCGGGTGGACGGTGCGCGTCCCGGGCCGCCGACGCAGTGAGCGGCCGTTCCCCTGCGCGAGGAGCCCTTCGTTGAGTGTGGTGCTGGTCAACCGTCCGCCGCGGCGCCCTGGCCCGGCGATGCCCGACGGCGAGATCCAGTTGCAGGAGCCGCCCGTCCTCCCCGAGGCGCAGAGCGGCATGTCGAACATGATCGCCATGGCGCCGATGGCGCTCAGCTCGCTCTCGATGGTGTTCATCTTCCTGCGCCCCGGCGACAGCGGCGGCATCCTGACCTACGTCGCGATCGGCATGATGGCGCTGTCCGCCGTCGGCATGCTGGTCACCCAGCTGATCCGCGGTGCCAGCGACCGCAAGCGGGAACTGCGCGCCGAACGCCGGGACTACCTGCGCTACCTCTCCCAGGTCCGCCGCCAGGTGCGCGGCCACATCGCCCGCCAGCAGGAGGCCCTGGCCTGGCGCCACCCCGCCCCCGACGCGCTCGGCTCGCTCGCCCGCACCTCCCGGCTGTGGGAGCGGCGCAGCACCCACCCCGACTTCGGCGACGTCCGGATCGGCCTCGGCCACCAGCGGCTCGCGGTGCGGCTGGCGCCGCTGTCCACCAAGCCGGTGGAGGACCTGGAGCCGCTGTGCGCGCACGCGCTGCGCCGCTTCATCAACGCCTACGGCACCGTCGCCGACCAGCCCATCGCCGTCTACCTGCGCGGGTACGCGCAGGTCCTGCTGCGCGGCGACGACCGGGCCGCGACCCGCGCCCTGGCCCGCGCCATGCTGGCGCAGCTGGCGCTCTTCCACGCCCCCGACGAACTGCGGATCGCCGTCGTCACAGACGCCGAGCACCAGGCCGAGTGGGAGTGGACCAAGTGGCTGCCGCACGCCCTGCACCCGGAGGACACCGACGGCGTCGGTCCGGTGCGGCTGGTGGCCGGATCCGTGGTGGAGGTCGAGCAGCTGCTCGGCGACGAGTTCGCCGGCCGGCCCCCGTTCGAGCCGGAGAGCCAGCCCGGCCGGGACGAGCCGTTCACCGTGATCGTGCTGGACGGCCCGCAGGCCGGGGCCACCAGCCGGGCCGCGCTGGCCGGCTGGCGCAACGCCGTCCTGCTCGACCTCGGCGACACCCTCGACTGGAAGCCGCTGCGCTTCCGGCTGCGGCTGCGGATCGAGGACGGCCGGCTCGCCATGATCGGCGCCGACCGCAACCACCGGGACGACGTCACCGACCTCGGCCGGCCCGACGCCCTGTCCGCGACGGTCGCCCGCCGGCTGGCCGCCCAGCTCGCCCCGTACCGGATCGGCGACTCGACGGAGGCCGGGGAGCCGCTGGCCACCGACTACGACCTCGCCTCCCTGCTCGGCATCCGCGACCTGCACCGGCACGAGATCGCCCAGGGCTGGGCCGGGCGGGGCGTCCGCGACCGGCTGCGGGTGCCGCTCGGCGTCTCCGGCGACGGCACGCCGGTCGAACTGGACATCAAGGAGTCCGCCCAGGGCGGCATGGGCCCGCACGGCATGCTGATCGGCGCGACCGGCTCCGGCAAGTCCGAGCTGCTGCGCACCCTGGTGCTGTCGCTGGCCCTCACCCACTCCTCCGAAGTGCTCAACTTCGTCCTGGTCGACTTCAAGGGCGGCGCGACCTTCCTCGGCCTCGACCGGCTGCCGCACACCTCGGCGGTGATCACCAACCTCGCCGACGAAGCCGCCCTGGTCGACCGGATGCGCGACGCCCTGCACGGCGAGCTCGTCCGCCGCCAGGAACTGCTGCGCTCCGCCGGCAACTACAGCTCGCTGCTCGACTACGAGACCGCCCGCGCCGCCGGCACCCCGCTGGACCCGCTGCCCACCCTGTTCGTCGTGGTCGACGAGTTCAGCGAACTGCTCGCCGCGCACCGCGACTTCATGGAGCTCTTCATCATGATCGGCCGCCTCGGCCGGTCCCTCGGCGTGCACCTGCTGCTGGCCTCCCAGCGCCTGGACGAAGGCCGGATGCACGCCCTGGAGTCGCACCTGTCCTACCGGATCGGCCTGCGGACCTTCTCCGCGATGGAGAGCCGGGGCGTCCTCGGCGTCCCCGACGCCTACCAGCTGCCCTCCCAGCCCGGCAACGGCTTCCTCCGCAGCGACATCGCCACCCTGACCCGCTTCAAGGCCGCGTACGTCTCCGGCCCCTACCGGGCCCGGCGCCCCGCCACCGCCCGCCAGGAGGCCGCGGCCGGCCAGGTCGCCCGGTACGGCACCACCTACGTGGCGCCGCGTCAGCCCGTCGCCCTGCCGGCCGCCGAGGAGCCCGAGGAGACGCCGGAGCAGACCCACACCCTGCTCGACCTCGCCGCCGAGAAGCTCACCGACGCCGGCCCGCCCGCCTACCAGGTGTGGCTGCCGCCGCTGGGCGTCCCGCCCACCCTCGACCAGCTGCTGCCGCCCCTCGCCCCGCACCCCGAGCACGGCCTCACCACCGAGAGCGACGCCGACCGCGGCACCCTGACCGTCCCCATCGGCGTCATCGACCGCCCCTTCCAGCAGATCCGCGACCTGCTCACCGCCGACCTCTCCGGCGCCGGCGGCCACGTCGGCATCGCGGGCGGCCCGCAGAGCGGCAAGAGCACGCTGCTGCGCACCCTGATCACCGCCCTCGCCCTCACCCACACCCCGGGCGAAGTGCAGTTCTACTGCCTGGACTTCGGCGGCGGCACGCTGTCCTCGCTGCGCGGCCTGCCGCACGTCGGCGGCATCACCGGGCGGCACGACCCCGAGCGGGTGCTGCGCACCATCGCCGAGGTCAACAGCATCCTGAACCAACGCGAGCAGCGCTTCGCCGAACACGGCATCGACTCCGTCTCCGCCTTCCGCCGGCGCCGCGCGGCCGGCGAACTGCCCGACGAGCCGTACGGCGACGTCTTCCTGGTCATCGACGGCTGGAACACGATCCGCCAGGAGTTCCCCGACCTCGCCCCCGCCCTCACCCTGATCGCCCAGCGCGGCCTCAACTACGGCATCCACCTGATCGTCGGCACCACCCGCTGGGGCGAGGTCACCAGCGCCCTGCGCGACCTCTTCGGCACCCGCTTCGAACTGCGCCTCGGCGACGCCGTCGACTCCGCCGTCAACATGCGGGCCGCCGCCACCGTCCCGAACATCCCCGGCCGGGGCCTCACCTCCGACCAGATGCACTTCCTCACCGCCCTGCCCCGGCTGGACGGCAGCGGCACCTCCACCGACCTCGGCGAAGGCGTCGCCGACCTGGTCGACGCCGTCGCCGACCACTGGACCGGCCCGCGCGCACCCGAGATCCGGATGCTGCCGCTGCAACTGCCCGCCGCCGCCCTGCCCGCCCCCGAAGGCCGGCTGCGCATCCCGCTCGGTCTCCAGGACGTCTCGCTCACCCCGCTGTGGCACGACTTCGAGGAGACCCCGCACCTGCTGGTCGTCGGCGACAGCGAGGCCGGCAAGACCAACCTGCTGAAGCTCGTCGCCGCCGGCATCACCAGCGCGTACCGGCCCGACGAGGCCCGGATCATGCTCATCGACTACCGCCGGGTCCTCCAGGACGCGGTGCCCGAGGAGTACCGGCTCGGCCACGCCGTCAGCGTCGACGTGCTGCGCCAGATCGTCGACGGCGCCGCCCGCGCCATGGCCAACCGGTTGCCCGGCGCCGACATCGCCCCGGCCCGGCTGCGGCTGCGCGACTGGTGGCAGGGGCCCGAACTCTTCATCGTGGTCGACGACTACGAACTGGTCTCCGGCTCCCCCGGCGGCCTCAACGCCCACCCCTTCGCGCCGCTGCTCGACTACCTGGCGCAGGGCGCCGAGCTCGGCCTGCACCTGATCGTCGCCCGCAGCGCCAACGGCATCGGGCGGGCCTCCTCCGACCAGCTGCTGCGCAAGCTGGAGGAGGTCAACACCCCGGTGGTGCTGCTGTCCTGCCCGCCCAGCGAGGGCTTCCTGTTCGGCTCCACCAAGCCCCGCGCCTTCCCGGCCGGGCGCGGCCTGCACATCACCCGCCGGCGCACGGTCCAGGTGCAGACCGCCGTCATGGCGGAGGACGGGGACGAGGGGTGAGTCGGGCGAGCCGGGCGAGCCGGTGAACCCGGCGAGGCGAGGCGGCCGTAGAGCCTGGTGACACGTGCGGCAGACGCGGCCGCGCGGACGGAGGGCGGGCGGGACGATGAGCACATCAGCGCAGGCGGCAGGGGACGCGCCGGGCGCCGCCCCGGCGAAACGCCGACTGGCCTTCCGTCGAAACACCCCCGCCGCCGGGCCCGCCGCCCTGCACCAGGTGGGCCCGCACTTCGTCATCGCCCCCGGCGGCGCGGACGGCACCGGCCCGGCGGCCCTGCCCGCCGCGATGACCGCCGCGCTGGGCCGGCTCACCGCCGTCACCCGGACCGTCACCGTCCTCGCCGCCGCCCCCGACGCGCCGGCCGTCCTGTTCGGCCGGCTCGACGAGCTGACCCGCACCGCCACCGCCCGGGACGCCACCGCGCTCGTCCTCGCCGCCTCCGGCCTGGCCACCGCCCCGGACACCGGGCCCCGCCCCGCCGAACGGATCGCCGAACTGACCGGCATCGGCGTCGTCGCCCCGGACGGGCTGGTCACCCTCCGCCCCGACGGCACCCTGTTGACCAGCGGGCCGACGGACGACGCGCCGTCCTCCTGGTGGCTCTGCACCCCGGCCGGGCAGGTGCGCCGGCTCGGGCCGGTCTGGCCGCTGCCGACGGAGCCGACCGCCGCACCGGCCGGCTCGGCTGGCTCAACCGGCTCGGCTGGCTCGGCCGCGGAGACCGTGGTGATGGAGCGTCCGATGGCGGAGACCGCCGTGCTGGAGCTTCCGGTGGCCGCGCCCGTCGTGGCCTCGCCCGCGCGGGGCGTTCCGTTGGGCGCCGTGTCCGCACCCGGCCCCGCCGCAGCGGCCCCGGAGCCCGCCGCCCCCGCCCGGCGCGTCGAGGCCGCACTGCCCGCCGCACCCACACCGCCCGCCGCGCCCGCCGACCCGCTGGTCACCGCGCTGCCGCACGGCTACTGGTTCCGCAGCGAGCCCGCCCCCGACGGCCCGTCCGGCCCGCTCACCAGGGCCACCGCCGACGAGGGCACCGTCATCCTCGTCGTCGGCCACCCGGGCGCGCCCCTCCCCCCGGCCGCCGAGCTCGCCGCCCGGCTCCGCCGCCTGCTCCCCGGCCCCGAGGCCGACCTGCTGCTCAGCGCCCCCTGGGCCGCCACCGGCGCGCTCACCGCCCTCGCCACCGGGCTCGCCACCGAACTCGGCCACGACCTCCGGGCCGCCGTCGGCCTGCCCATGCGCACCACCAGCGGCTTCTCCTCCCGCGTGCTGGCCGCCGACGGCACCCCCACCTGGGAACCGTGGCTGACCGAGCTGACCGCCTCCCCCACCAGGCGCCGCGTGGTCGCCTCCGCCTGGCGCACCACCCCCGACGGCCCGGCCGCCTGCGGACCGGCCCTCTACGAATCCCCGGTCACCGGCTGGCGGTTGGAGGCCGTGCCGGCCGGCCTGTGGCTGCGCCCCGAGGAGCCGCCGCAGGACCGCGGGCCCCGCCTGCGCGACCCCGACCCGGCCCACCCGCTGCTGATCGCGGGCGCGGACGGGCGAACGGTGCCGCCTGAGGTGCTCGCCGTCCTGGACGAGCTGCGCGCCGCGCTCACCACCCCCGGTGCGACCGCACCCGAGCTGCTGATCGACGGCGCACGCCGCGGAAGCTTCCTCCCCGCGGCGCAGCCCACCCAGCCCGCCGTGCCGGCCACCGTGCAGGCCGCCGCGGTCGACCCGCAACGACCGGCCCCCGAAGGCGAGTCCGCCACCGCCGCCACCATCACCGCGGCCATCCCGCCGGCCTCGGCGGTCCGGACCCAGACCGCCGCCACGGCCGACCCCGACGCCCAAGTCCCCGCCCCGGACGAAGAGTTCACCGCCGCCACCGCCACCCTCCCGGAGCCCCCGGCCCCGGTCCAGGCCCAGCCGCAGATCCCCGAACCGGCCACACCTCCCGCCGCCGAAGCACCCACGCCCGAACCGGCCCCGGTTCCGGACCCCGAGCCCGCCCTCGAACCCGAGCCCGAGCCCGAGCCCGAGCCAGCCCCGGTCCCCGAACCCGAACCGGTCCCCGACCCCGAGCCCACCCCCGAACCCGAACCGGTCCCCGACCCCGAGCCCACCCCCGAACCCGAACCGGCCCCCGCCCCGGAGCCCGAAGCCCCCACCCGCGCCCGCCTCCTCGCCCCCGACGGCACCGCCGTCTCCGGCCGCCCGAGCACGGCCGCCGAGCGGACCGCCTTCCGGGCGCTGCTGGGCGAGCACTTCCAGCGCTGCGCCAGCCGCGCCGAGCAGGTCGCCATGCGGCTGCCGGCGCTACGCTCGCACTCCCGGGACGACCTCAAGAGCGACCTCGCGGCGGTCTACCTGCACCACGTCGACACGGGCGTCCCGGTCCTGCACACCGAGCTGGTCGTGGCGGCCCGCCGACCGGGCTCCGGGCCGCTGGACCCGTACCTGGCGTGCCTGGGATCCGGCCTGCGGCGGCTGCCGAACCACCGGGGCGCCGTGCTGCTGGGCGCCGACGCGGGCGAGGAGGAGCTGCGTCACTACGTGCCGGGGACGTTGCTGGTGGAGCCCGCGCCGGTGGTCGGGACGCCGGCGTTGGAGGTCGTACCGGGGACTCCGGTCGAGTTCCTGGTGTGGTCCGCGACCGGCCGCCGCACCTCGGTGATCGCCGAGGACGGCGAGCCCGAGGTGGTGTTCCCGCCCGGTTCGTGGTTCTCCGTCCTGGAGGTCATGCCGGGCGAGGACGGCGAGCCGACCCGCGTCCTGCTGCGCGAGGTCGGCCCGGGCGCCACGGCCGGGACGGCGGACGAGCGCGACCAGCAGGCCCTGGAGCGGCTGCTCGCCTGGCAGGCCCGCCGCGACCTGCTCGCCCCGGAGGACCTCCGCTCCCCGTCCCGCCCCGAGCGACTCCGCCTCACCCCGGGCGTCACCGCCGCCCGGTGACCGGCGTCGGCCGGAAGGGCTACGCCACTGACGCCGGGCCAGTTCAGGCCGGCCCTCGGACCTGACGGATCCGCCGCCACATCCCGCGCCCGTGGCCGACACGGCTTCCCCGGCGCGGACTTGACGGTGGCTCCCGCACCGCCCGACAGACCGACAAGTTGTCTGTACAGCTCCGGGCCCCTTGGCGGCCATCGGATCGTCATCGAACTCCCCGGCCCCGGTCACCTCGGTCGCTTAGAAACGTGACTGGTCCGGGTCGAACCGATGGTCCGGCGCCCGTCAGCAAGGAGCCCCACCCGATGAGTCCGATGCCCGAACTGTCGCGCCGCAGCCTGCTCGGCGGCGCGGCGGCGGCCGCCGTGCTGTCCGCCCTCCCGATCAGCGTCCAGCAGGCGCTCGCCGCGCCGGCCAAGCCCGGGCGGCTGGCGGACATCCAGCACGTCGTGGTGCTGATGCAGGAGAACCGCGCGTTCGACCACTACTTCGGCACCCTGGCGGGCGTCCGCGGCTTCGGCGACCGGACGGCGGTGCGCGGGGTCAACGGGCGCTCGGTGTTCCACCAGCCCGACCCGGGCCGCAAGGAGGGCCACCTGCTGCCCTTCCCGATGAACGCCGCGCACACCAGCGCCTACCAGCAGGGCGCGCCCGCCTTCGGCTTCGTGGACTCGATGAAGGCCTGGAACGACGGCCTCGCCGACGGCTCGGTCACCCGCCGCTCCGGCGGCTGGCTCGGCCAGGGCTACTACGAGAGCGCCGACATGCCCTTCTACCACGCGCTCGCCTCGGTGTTCACCACCTGCGACGCCTACTACGCGTCCGTCCAGTGCAACACCAACACCAACCGCGACCACCTGATGACCGGGACCAGCGGCGGCACCGTACGGGACACCCCGGTGACCGACAACACCGAGATCCCCGGCGGCTACGAGTGGACCACCTACGCCGAGCGCCTGGAGCGGGCCGGCGTCAGCTGGAAGACCTACCAGGCGCTGGACAACTTCGACGACAACGCGCTCGCCTGGTTCGCCCCCTTCGTCAAGGCCAAGCCCGGCGAGCCGCTGTACGAGCGCGGCATGCGGGCCGTCGGCGACCCGGCGAAGAAGAACGACCCGTTCGCGATGGGCGACGCCCTGGTCGACGCCTTCGCCGCCGACGTCCAGGCCGACCAGCTGCCGCAGGTGTCCTGGATCGTCGCCCCGGCCGCGCTCTCCGAGCACGCCAACTACGCGCCGCCGAACGGCGAGCACCTCACCGCCCGGCTGCTCGCCGCCCTGGCGGCGAAGCCCGAGGTGTGGCAGAAGACCGTCTTCATCCTCAACTACGACGAGCACGGCGGCTTCTTCGACCACCAGCTGCCGCCCGTCCCGCCGCTGGCCACCGGGCGCGGCAAGTCGACCGTGCCGGTGGACGGCGAGGTCGTCGTCCGCGTCAGCAAGGGCTCCGCCACCTACCACCGGGTCGTCGGTCAGGACGGCAAGTACCGGGTCAAGGCCGCGGACGGCTCGCTCGCCTGGTCCGACACCCTGCCGGCCGGCGAGACCCTGGTCTCCGGCCCGTACCCGATGGGCCTGGGCGTGCGGGTGCCGATGGTCGTGGTCTCGCCGTGGACCCGCGGCGGGGTCGTCGACTCCACCGTCTACGACCACACCTCGGTGCTGCGCTTCCTGGAGCAGCGCTTCGGCGTCCAGGAGCCCAACATCAGCCCGTGGCGGCGCACCGTCTGCGGCGACCTCACCAACGTCTTCGACTTCTCCGGCCGCAACCCGGCCTGGCCGCAGCTGCCCGACACCAGCGGCAACCGGCAGAAGGTGGTCGACACCGGCAAGCTCCCCGCCCCCACCGTGCCCAGCCCGCAGGCCTTCCCGCAGCAGCAGCGCGGCACCCGCTCGGCCCGCCCGGCGCCCTACGACCTGCTGGTCAAGCCCCGGCTGAAGGGCGGCGAGCTCACCCTCGACCTGGTCAACCAGGGCCGCCAGGGCGCGGTGTTCGCCGTCTACCCGGCACCGGGCGGCGCGCCCCGGCACTACACCGTCGGCGCGAAGAGCCGGCTCTCCGACGTCTGGACGGTCGGCCCGGAGGGCTACGACCTGCGCGTCCACGGCCCCAACGGCGCGCTGTGGCACCTGCGCGGCGACGCCGCCGGCACGTACGAGGTGTCGCTGTCGGAGGAGCGCAACGGCAAGGTCCTCGAAGTCGACGTGATCAACCGCTCGCGCACCGCCCAGACCTTCCTGGTCGGCGACCTCGCCTACGGCGACGGGCTGCGCGAGGTGCGGGTCGCGGCCGGCGACGACCGGACCGTCAACCTCGCGGTCCGGCCCGAGGGCTGGTACGACGTCGCGGTGGCCGTCCGCGGGGACCTCACCTTCCGCCGCCGGATCGCCGGCCGCTTCCCCTGGGACGACCGGACGGTCACCGACCCGGCCCTGGGCCTGGCCGACCCGCTCGCCGTGGACGTCGCCCTCGGGGCCGCCTCCAGCACCATCGACGAGCCCGTCCTGCTGCCCGGCCGCCCGGCCCGGGTCTCGGCCGTGCTCACCGCCACCGCCGCGCTCACCGCCGTCGAGGCGCAGCCCGTCGTCCCGCCGGGCTGGACGGTCACCGCCGTCACCGCGCCGCCCGCCGCGCTCGCCGCCGGCGCCACCGCCACCGCCGTCTGGGAGGTCACCCCGCCCGCCCAGCTGCCGGACGGCGCCACCCACCGGATCCTGGTCACCGCCCGGGCGCTGGCCGGCGACCGCTTCGCGATCGCCGACGGCGAACTCGCCGCCCGCCCCGCCCCCGTGATGGCCGGCCACCTGCTGGGCGAGGACTTCGAGTCGCTGGCCGGCGTGCTCCAGCCGCAGGACGGCGTGCTCGGCTGGACGGCCCAGGCGCCGCAGGGCTGGTCGGTGGTCAACGCCCCCGGCATGCCGCAGGGCACCGTCCGTCTCCAGGGCTGGACCTTCCACACCAAGCGGGAGTGGTCCACCCCGGCCGGGCAGGACCGCGGCAACTTCACCCGCGGCCTGGGCGTCCTCGCCGTCGCCGACCCGGACGACTGGGACGACACCGGCTCCCCCTCCCGCAAGGGCGTCTTCGACTCCACGCTCGTCTCCCCCGCCGTCCGCCTCCCGGTCGGCGCCGACACGCTGTACCTGGCCTTCGACTCCCACTACCGGCAGGAGGCCCCGCAGAAGGCGTCCGTCACGGCCGTGTTCGACAACGGCACGGAGACCCGCCTGGTCTTCTACAGCGCCGACGCCACCGGCAACGACAACGCCGGCAAGGACGTCCAGAACACCCTCGTCACCCGCCGCCTCGCCGTCCCGGCGGGGGCGCAGGCGGTGACGCTGAAGTTCCGGATGTACGACGCGGGCAACAACTGGTACTGGGCGGTCGACCACATCCGCCTGGACAGCCGGCCGATCACGGGCTGACCGGCCGAGAGCGGCCCGATCGGCCGTGCCGCGCCGAGCCCGGAAGCCGGGGCGGCTCTGCAC
>NZ_JBHWIR010000027.1:46082-54250 GCF_042731835.1 Kitasatospora sp. NPDC059817
CGCCCCCCGCGCGCCCCGCGGGCGCCCCCGCGTCGCGCGCGCGCGCGCGCGGGCCCCCCCCCCCCCCCGCCGGGGGGGGCGCCCCCCCCCCCCACGGCCGGTCAGGCCCGGCCACTCAGGCCCGGCCGGTCGGTCAGGCCGGGCCCGAGGAGCCGCCGGAGGCCCCGGCGGCGGCCTCGGGCTGCTGCTGAGTCGAGCAGTGGATGCCGCCACCGCCGGCCGCGATGGCGTTGATGCTCACCGGGACGATCTCGCGGCCGGGGTGGAGGTCGGCCAGCACGCCCGCCGCCCGGTCGTCGGAGGCCTTGTCCCCGAACTGAGGCATGATCACGGCCCCGTTGACGACGTAGTAGTTGAGGTAGGTGGCCAGGAAGTCCTTGCCCCGGTCCGGCTGCCCGGTGAGGTCGGGTTCGGCGAGTTCCACGATCCGCGGCTTGCGGCCCTTGGCGTCGGTGGTGGAGCCGAGCACCTGCAAGGCCTGGTCGGAGGCGCGGGACCAGATGTCCGGCGGGGTGTCCGGGCCGGGGCGGTGGATGACGACCACGCCCGGCTCCGCGAACCGGGCCAGGGCGTCGATGTGGCAGTCGGTGATGTCCTGCCCGGCCACGCCGGCGAACCAGATGACCTTCTGGACGCCGAACAGCTCCTTCAGGGCCCCCTCGATCTGGTCGCGGCTCGTGCCCGGGTTGCGGTTCGCGTTGACCCACGAGCTCTCGGTGGCCATCAGGGTGCCCTCGCCGTCGACCTCGATCGCGCCGCCCTCGCCGGTGATCGGCGCCTGGATGCGCCGGATCCTGTAGTGGTCGAGGAGGTACCGGGCGACCTTGGCGTCGTTGTCGTGGGTCTGTTTGCCGCCCCAGCCGTTGAAGTTGAGGTCGACGCCGGCCAGTCCTGCCGGGCCGGTGACGAAGGTCGGGCCGGTGTCGCGGGCCCACAGGTCGTCCACCGCCAGGTCGAGGACCTCGACGCTGGAGCCGCACAGCTGCCGGGCCGCGGCGCTCTGGTCCGGGCGGGCCATCAGCACCACCGGTTCGAATCGGGCGACGGCCTGCGCGACGTGCGCGATGTCCTGGCGGACGGCGGGCAGTTGGTCGCCCCACACCGATTCGAGGGCCGGCCAGGCCATGAACGTCCTGGTGTGGGGGCGCCACTCGGCCGGCATGGCGTACGACGCGGCGGCGCTCGCGGCTCCGCCCGTGCCCGTGCCGGCGGCCGTGGTCGGCTCGTCCTTCGGGGACGAGGCCCCCGACGAACCGCAGCCTTCCACCATCGCGACCACGGCCGCGGCCGCCCAGGAGCGCAGCACGGCCCGGCGGGACAGGGCGGGTTCTCTCATGGCAGGTCCCCTCGTCGACACGGATTCCACCCCGAAGCGGGCGATATCCGACAGTAGGGGTGGCCGGCGGGTCCGTCGGCGAGCCCGCGCGGCGCCGATCGGGCGAATCGGGCGATCCGCCGGGCCGGGAGGCCGGGGTGGGCGCCTCTCAAACCAGACTAAAAGTTCAGTCAATATTTCGAGTACAGTGGACCACCATGCCAGACCGTCGAACAGAGATACTGAGAGCGGCCACACGACTCATCGCGCGACGCGGCGTACGCGGACTGCGGGTGGGGGAACTGGCGGCCGAGGCCGGGGTGTCGACCTCGCTGATCTACTACCACTTCACCGACCGCGCCGGGATCCTCCGCGAGACCCTGGAGTTCATCGGCGAACGGGCCGACCGCTACACCGCCGAACCGGAGCCCGGGGCGCCCGCGGACGACCCCTGGAGCGAACTGGCCCAGGCCCTGCTGCTGGAACTCCAGGACTCCACCGAGGTCCGCGAGAACAGCACCGCCTGGGGCGAGTTGCGGGCGAGCGCGGTCTTCGAGTCCCGCCTCCGCGAGGACCTGGCCAGGGCCACCCACACCTGGGTGCACGAGATCGCCGGCCTGCTCGGCCGCGCCCACCCGTTCGGCACCGCGCCCGCGCACGCCGCCTCCGCCGAACGCCTCACCGCGCTCCTGGAAGGCCTCAGCATCCGCTGGCTGAGCGGCTCCCTGCCGCTCGACCGCGCGCGCAGCCTGCTCGGCGAGGCGATCGGCACGGAGATCGCGGGCTGGCGCGCCTAGGGCGCGTCTTCAGGATCTGCTGGGCCCGGTCGACCGGACAGGCCCTAAGGCAGCGGTTCCTGCATCGTGGAGCAGTGGATGCCGCCGCCCCCGGCCATCAGGCGGTCGACGTCGAGCTGGACGACCTCGCGCCCGGGGAAGGCCTCGGCGAGGGTGCGCCGGGCGGCCTCGTCCTTGTACACGTCGCCGAACTGGGCGGCGATCACGCCCCCGTTGACGACGTGGAAGTTCAGGTACGAGTCAACGAACTTCGAGTCGCGCGAGCGGACGGTGTCGGGACCGTCCACCCGGATCACCTGGAGCCTGCGGCCCCTGGCGTCGGTGGCCCGGGAGAGGATGTCGAACTGCTCCCGGGCGTCCCGGGCCCAGACGTCGTGGCGGTCCGCCGGGGGCAGTTGCACCAGGACGACGCCCGGCCGGACGAACCGGGAGGTGACGTCGATGTGGTCGTCGGTGATGTCCTGGCCCTTGATCCCGGGGACCCAGATCATCTTGTCCGCGCCGTACACCTCCAGGACGGCCTCCTCGATCTCGTCCCGGCTCATGCCCCGGTTGCGGTTCTTGTTGACCAGGCTGCTCTCGGTGGCCATCAGGGTGCCGTCGCCGTCGGTCTCGACCGAGCCGCCCTCACCGACGAACTCCGCGCAGGAGAAGGGGAGTCGGAGCATCTCGGCGATGCCGCGCGCGACCTCGGCGTCGTCCCGGTGGGTCTGCTTGCCACCCCAGCCGTTGAAGTTGAGGCCGACGGCGTCGAGCCGGCCGTAGCCGTCGCGCCGGAACACCGGGGCGGTGTCCCGCATCCAGAGGTCGTCGGTGGGGACGGCGTCCGTCACGGTGACGGCGGGTCCGCACAGGGACTGGGCCTCCCGGACGCTGTAGTCGTCCGGGGCGCACATGACCACCGGCTCGAAGCGGGCGATGGTCCGGGCGATGAGCGCGATGTCCTGCTGGACACCCGCCAGCTGCCGGCCCCAGACGGACTTGCGGGACGGCCAGGACATCCAGGTGCGGGCGTGCGGGACGTCGTCGCGGTCCACCCACCACTGCGGGAGCCCGGCCTCGCCGGCGTACGGCAGGCCGTGCTCCGCCTGATGCGGGGGCGGGGGCGGGGCCCCGAAGAGGCGGTCGAACAGGGAGCGGTTGTCACCGTGGGTGCTGCTCATGACGGATCTCCAAATCAAGTATTGCCCACCGAGTGACCGGTGGCCCCGCAGCCGCAACTCTGACATTGACTGAATTTTCAGTCAAGCTCCAGATCATGGAACTGCCCGGCCGACCCCGACACGGGAAAAGGGCCCCGGGCCGCCTCGCCCGGGGCCGGAACGCGACGCACGCTACCCGCGCAGTCGCTCCACTTCGGCCTCGATCGCGCCGGCCATCAGCTCGCGCGCGTGCGCCACCGGCAGGCTGCCGCTGAGCCAACGGACGCTCAGCCCCTCCAGCAGCGCGGTCAGCCGCTCGGCCGAGGCCGCCAGGGCGGCGGCCCCGTTCATCGGCCGCACCTGCCCGAGCAGCTCCGCGACCTCCTGGACCCAGACGAGGGTGGCCCGGGCCAGGTCCTCCCGCAGCTCGGGGTCGAACACCGCACTCGCCCGCAGCTCGCCCCAGGCCGTGCTGTTCTCCCGCACCTCGGGGGTGTCCTGGAGCTCCAGCAGCAGCGTCTGCTCCAGCTCGCCCCGGGCGTCCAGCGGCGGCGCGTCCGCCGCGCGCTCCGTCGTGTAGCGCTCGGCCCGGTCGTTGATGAACTCCAGCGTCGCGCGGAGGATCCCCGCGCGGTCCTTGAAGTGGTAGTAGATCAGCGCGGTCGAAACACCCGCCTCCGCCGCCAGTTCCTCCACGCGCAGCCCGCGGACGCCGCGCCGGGCGATGACCCGCGCAGCCGCTTCCATGATCAAGGTTCGACGGTCAGCCACAAGGAATCACCTTACCCGGAGGGGGCACCGACCGATCGGAGGACCCCATTCCTGACTGAAATCCCAGTCGGGGTATGATCCGGTGCGCTTCACGACGCCGACGTCCGTCCGGGCCCCGGCTCGACCGCCCGCCGCGCCCTCGCCTTGCCCCGTCCTGCCTTGCCTTGCCCCGTCCTGCCTTGCCTTGCCCCGCTCCGCCACTCCCCCGTCCCACCCGCACGACCCGCTGGGAGCCAGCATGACCGCAGAGCCCTTCGGCGCCCCGTCGCCCACGGCGTTCCAGGCGCTGTCCCCGGACGACCCCCGCGAGGTCGGCGGCTACCGCCTCTGCGCGCGGCTCGGCGCGGGCGGCATGGGCCTCGTCTACCTGGCCTACACCCCCGGCGGGCGGCCGGTCGCGCTCAAGGTCGTCCGGCCCGAACTCGCCGAGGACCCCGAGTTCCGGCACCGCTTCGCCCAGGAGGTCGCCAGCGCCCGGCGCATCCACGGCCTCTACACCGCCCAGGTGGTCGACGCGGGCACCGACGCCGCCACTCCCTGGCTGGCCACCACCTTCGTGCCCGGCCCCTCCCTCCAGCAGGTCGTCCACCACTACGGACCGCTGCCCGAACGGACCGTCCTGCTGCTCCTCGCCGGCATCGCCGAGGCCCTCCAGGCGATCCACGCGGCGGGCGTCGTCCACCGCGACCTCAAGCCCGGCAACGTCCTCGTCGCCGCCGACGGCCCCCGCGTCATCGACTTCGGCATCGCCCGGGCCGCCGACGCCAGCCCGCTCACCGGCATCGGCCTGCGGATCGGCTCGCCCGGCTTCATGGCCCCCGAACAGGCCCTCGGCCTGTCCGCCGCCCCGGCCACCGACGTCTTCGCGCTGGGCGCCCTGATCGCCTACGTCGGCTCCGGCACTCCCCCCTTCGGCGACGGGCCCGAGCCCGCCTCGCTGTACCGGGCGGTGCACGAGGAGCCCGACCTCTCCCACCTGCCATCCGGACTGCACGAACTGGTCCGGCTCTGCCTGGCCAAGCGCCCCGAGGACCGGCCGGGCACCGCCCAGCTGATCGAGGCCGCCCGCCGGCACCCCGCCACCGGCGGCGAACTCCGTTTCTCCGACGACTGGCTGCCCCAGCAGGTCAGCAGCGCGATCCGCCGCCACAGCGACCTGCCGACCACGCCCGCCACACCCGCCCCGCCCGCCACCGTCCTCTCCCCGGCCCGGGCCGCGGCCGACGCCCCGACCAGGCTCGGCCTCCCCGCCCCGTCGCCCACCCGGCTGCAACCGGCCCCCGACAGACCCGAGCCCGCCGCCCCCGCCCGCCGGCACACCCGCACCCGCACCGTGCTCCTGACCACCGCCGCCCTCCTCGTCGGCGCCGCGGCCGCGTTCGTCCTGCTCGATCCCGAGTACCTCGACGACCTCGACGACCAGAACGTCGCCGCCGGCCTCGCCCCGTCCGCCGGCGCCGCCACCACCCCGTCCGCCACCGCCCCGGCCACCACCGCCGCCACACCGGCCCCCGGGTACACCGCCGTCCACACCAACCTCGAACTCACCTCCCCCGACCCCAGCTACGAGTTCGACCTCAAGGCCGGGAAGGTCACCGCCCAGGACGCCTCCACCTGGTACCTGGGCCGCCACGCCGGCGAGTTCTACATCCCCGAGGACAGCGACGCCTACGTCGCGCCGACCGGCCGGCTCACCCTCCCCGACTGCGTCAAGGGCGTCGAGACCCAGCCGGTCTCCACCCTGCCCTTCAACGCCCTGCGCACCGACCGCAGCTTCTGCGTCCGCGCCCAGGGCGGCCAGGACATCGCCATCGTCCGCATCCTCGCCACGGCCGCCGACGACGGCCCGGTCCGGATCTCGCTCACCTTCTACCACCGCTCCGCCTGACGCGGCGCCACCCCGGCCGGACGGCCCCGTTCCGCGCGCAGGCGTGACCGGACGGGGCCCAGCCACCGGCCCGGCGGCACTGTCGGTGACGGCTGGTACGGTCCGCCCATGATGAAGCGCGTACCGTTCACCGGTGCTGAGAAGGAAAGTCTGCAGGTCGCCCTCGACCGGCACCGCGACGCGGTGCTGTGGAAGCTCGACGGCCTGGACGACGAGCAGCTGCGGCGGCCGATGACCCCGTCGGGGACGAACCTGCTGGGCCTGGTCAAGCACCTGGGGGGTGCCGAGCTGGGCTGGTTCTGCGAGGCGTTCGGCCGCGAGACGGGGCCCCTGCCCTTCGACCTGGAGGCCGACGAGACCTCCGACATGAGGGTGGAGCCGCACGAGTCCACCGAGGACGTCCTGGCGTTCTACGCCCGCGCCCGCGCCGCCGCCGACCAGGTGATCGGCGAACTCGACCTCGACGACCTGGGCAAGGCCTGGTTCGGCGACGCCGTGTCGCTGCGCTGGGTGCTCATCCACATGGTGACGGAGACCACGCGGCACGCGGGCCACGTGGACATCCTGCGCGAACTCCTCGACGGCGCGGCCGGCGACCACAACCGGGGCTGAGCCGGGCCGGGGCCGCACCTGCGCCATCCCTCGTCGTCCCCCGTCATCTCCGGTGAACGCCTGACGTGCCCGCCCGGCGCCTTCACACTGGTGGTGAAAGACGCAGGCCGACCTGCGACCGCGAAACCCCGAAGGTGCACATGAGTGAGCGATTCGCCGCATTGGACGACCTGGCCGAGCGGTGGGGCCTGAGCGGCCTGGAACTCGTCGGCAAGGGCCTGGAGTTCTCCGTGTTCCGGGCGCAGGCGCGGGACGGCCAGCCCGTCGCGGTGCGGCTCGCACGCCAGCGGTTCGAGTCGAACGCCAACGACCCCCACGTGGACACCCGGACCCTGCTCCGGCAGGAGTACGTCATCGCGAAGCACCTGGCCGCCCACGGCCTGCCGGTCGCGCAGCCGAGGGAGCTCGTCCTGGCGGACGACCCGGCCGCCCCCGACGTGCTGCTGTCCGCCTACGTCCCCGACGACGGCTCGGACCTCGACTCCTTCGAGCTGGGTCACCTCCTCGCGCGGCTCCACCGGGTGCCGCCGCCGAAGCTGAGGCCCGTCGCGGCGGAGGGAACCAGCACGGCGGCGGCGATCGCCGCACGCATCGGGCGCCGCTGGGCCGAGATCGGCCGCCGCGTCGACGACTGGCCCGAGCCGCCGGCCGCTTCCCTGGTCGCCGGCCACCTCACCGGCTGCACCGAGGACAGCCTGCTGCACCTCGACGTGCGCAGCGACAACATCCGCCGCCACCAGGGGCGGGCGGTCGCCCTGCTGGACTGGTCGAACGCCCTGCTCGGGCCCCCGGCCGTGGAGTTCGGCCGGCTCGTCGAGTACGCCCGGTACCCGGAGAACGGCCTCGACCCGGCGGCGGTCCGCAGCGGGTACGCGAGGACGGCGACCGCCCCGGCCGACGACGATCCGTGCCTGGTCGTGGGCCGGCTGGACGCCGCGCTGATGCTGGCGCTCGTCTTCCTCTCCGAGGCGCCCGACTCCGGCCGCGGCCCGGCGGCGGCCGACCACGCCCGCGAGCTCGCGCTCAGGATGGGCGCCTGCCGCTAGGAAGCCCGGGAGCAGGGCTCTCAGGGCCGGCCGAGGACGCGGTCGACGGCGATCTCGATGACCACCCGGTCCGGGTTCGCCCGGGGTTCGCGGTAGCGCTCGGTGTAGCGCCGCTCGGCGTCGGCGACCTGCTCCGGCTCGTCCCGGACGACGGCCACGCCCTCCAGGGTCGACCAGCGGGCCCGGTCCACCTGGCAGACCGCGACCCGCAGGCCCTGCGGGCCGGCCGCCGCCACGTTGCGCGCCTTGCGGCTGGTGCGGCTGGTGATCACCCGGGCCGTCCCGGTCTCCGGCTGGTACGTCACGCCGACCGGCACCACGTGCGGCGAGCCGTCCGGGCGAGCGGTGGTCAGGGTGGCGATGTGACGCTCGCGCCAGAAGGCGAGGAAGGCGTCGTCGAGGTCGCGGGGATCATGGGCCATGATCGCGATGCTACGGCCCCCCGGGCACCCGCCGGGGTCAGTCGGGCGGGGGGGGGGGGGGGCGCGTGGTGGGGGTGCGGGGGGGGGGTGGGGGGCGGCTGGGGGGGGGGCGGCCCGAGACGGCGGTGAAGATGATCAACGCCCGTTCGGACACGGTGCACGAGAAGCCCTCGTA
>NZ_JBHWIR010000028.1:0-11945 GCF_042731835.1 Kitasatospora sp. NPDC059817
CGGGGGGCGGGCGCGGGGGCGGGGGGCGCGGGGCGGGCCCCGGGGCCCCCCCCCCCCCCCGGGGGCGCCCGGCCCCCCGTGTCTCCCCCCCCCCCCCGGGGGCCCTCGGCCGTCCCTCGCGGGTCTCCCGTGCCCCGGGGGCCACGGGAGACCCCCCAGAGGTCGCGGGAAACTTAGAAGAACACCGACCGGCGCTGCACCAGCAGCTTGTAGAGCGTGTGCTGGATCGTCTCGCGCACCTCGTCGGCCAGGTCGAAGACCAGCATCGGGTCGTCCGCCGCCTCCGCCGGGTACCCGTCGGTGGCGATCGGCTCCCCGAACCGGATGGTCCACTTGGTCGGCAGCGGCAGCACGCCCAGCGGCCCCAGCCACGGGAAGGTCGGCGTGATCGGCACGTACGGCAGGCCCAGCAGCCGGGCCAGTGTCTTCACGTTGCCGATCATCGGGTAGGTCTCCTCGGCGCCGACGATCGAGCACGGCACGATCGGCACCTTCGCGCGCAACGCCGAGGAGACGAAGCCGCCGCGCCCGAAGCGCTGGAGCTTGTACCGCTCGGCGAACGGCTTGCCGATGCCCTTGAAGCCCTCCGGCCAGACCCCGACCACCTCGCCGCGCTCCAGCAGCGCCTGGGCGTCCTCGTTGCAGGCCAGCGTGTGGCCGGCCTTGCGGGCCAGCTCGTTGACGCCCGGCAGCACGAACACCAGGTCGGCGGCGAGCATCCGCAGGTGCCGGTGGTGCGGGTGGTGGTCGTGGATGGCGACCTGGGTCATCAGGGCGTCCAGCGGGATCGTCCCGGAGTGGTTGGCGACGATCAGCGCGCCGCCCTCGGCCGGGATGTTCTCGACGCCCTGGACCTCGATCCGGAAGTACTTCTCGGACAACGGGCGCAGCAGGGCGAGCAGCACCTCCTCGGTGAGCTCCCGGTCGAAGCCGAACTCGTCCACCTCGTAGTCGCCGGTGATCCGGCGGCGCAGGAAGGCCAGCCCGTCCGCGGCCCGGCCCTCCCAGCCCTTGCCGAACAACCGGGTGGCCGCCGAACCGAGCTGCCCGGACAGCGCCCCGCCGACGGCGTCGGCGAGCCGGTCGGCTGGCCGGTCGGCGGGCCCGGGGTCGTCGGGCGAGGTCCAGCTGGGGGCGGACTCGATCGGGATGACCCTGGCCTCGCCCGGCGCGTTCTCGGCTGCGGCACTCATCGCGGGTTCAGCTCCTGGGTCGGCGGGGGCGGTCGGTACGGACGGTGGGGACGCCGGCGGCCGGGGCCCGCACCGGGCCGAGCAGGGCGGCCAGCCGGTCGGTGACGGCGGCCAGCCGCTCGGGCGGCAGCAGGCCGGACCCCTGCGCGGCGGCGAAGTCGGCGAAGGCCTCCGGGGTGGTGAACGCCGGGCGGTAGCCGAGCGTCTCGCGCAGTCGCGTGGTGTCCACCACCCGGCCGTGGGTGAGCAGCCGCAGCTGCTCCGGCGAGACGTCCAGCAGCCGGGTCTGCCGGGCCAGCCCGGCCATCCAGCTGACCGCGGGCAGCAGCAGCGGCACGGTCGGCCGGCCGAGCCGGCGGGCGCACTGGGAGAGCAGCAGGACGCCCTCCCCGGCCACGTTGAAGGTCCCGGTGTTGACGGTGCCAGGTTCGGCCTCGGCGGCGGCCCGGCAGAGCACCGCGACGGCGTCGTCCTCGTGCACGAACTGCAGCCGGGGGTCGTAGCCGAGGACGGTCGGCAGCACGGGCAGCGCGAAGTACTCGCTGAGCGGGGTGTCCGCGGCGGGGCCGACGATGTTGGCGAAGCGCAGGACCGTCACCGCGACGTCCGGGCGGCGCCGGGCGAAGCCGCGGACGTAGCCCTCGACCTCCGCCGCGTCCTTGGCGAAGCCGCCGCCGGGCGGGTTCTTCGGCTGGATGCGCTCGGTGAACACCGCCGGGTCGCGGGGCGCGGAGCCGTAGACGCCGGTGGTCGACTTCACCACCAACCGGCGCACCCCGGGCGCCTTCTGGCAGGCGCCGAGCAGCTGCATGGTGCCGATGACGTTGGACTCCTTCACCGCGGAGCGGTTGGTGGAGCCCAGGCCGGTGGCGCTGACGCTGAGGTGGACCACGGTGTCGACCCGGTGCTCGGCGATCACCCGGGAGACCGCCGGGCGGCGCAGGTCGAGCTGGTGGAAGCGGTACTCGGCGGCCGGTCCGTCCGGCTCCTCGACCGGCAGCCGGGGCGGCTGCACGTCCACGCCGACCACCAGGTCCACGCCCGGACGGCGGCGGACCTCGGCGGCGAAGCGGGCACCGAGATGGCGTGCCACGCCGGTGACGAGCACGACCACGCCCACGGTGTGCACCCCATTCCCTCGGCCCGAGCGGCCTGCGTGCACCGTACCGCGCCGCCCTGCCGGGCCGTGAAACGACACCGCCCGCCCAGGCCGAGGCCTGGGCGGGCGGTGGAACGCCTGAACCCCGCCAAGGCGGGGCGCACTACTTCTTCCTGCGCCGTTGTACGCGAGTCCGCGAATAACCCCCGCCTGGGCGGGGCCGAAGCGCAGGCTCAGGCGTTACTTCTTGTTGCGACGCTGGACCCTGGTCCTCTTCAGAAGCTTGCGGTGCTTCTTCTTGGCCATACGCTTGCGACGCTTCTTGATGACAGAGCCCACGGAACAACCCTCGCTCACTGAGACTCGCGCCCGTGAGAGACGGAGTCCATACGACTGACGGACGGCCTAGCCTACCGTCCACGGGCCCTGGGCCGTAATCGTGCTCCCGGTGACCGGGAAACTCGCGGGGAATCCCCGGCGAACGGGGGTGGGATCCGCAGCTGCGGCCCCACCCCCGCCCACCCGGAACTACGCGCTCTCAAGCCTCACGTAGGACTCCTTGAGGTACTCGTGCACCGCCTGCTGGGGCACCCGGAAGGACCGCCCGACCCTGATGGCCGGCAGCTCTCCGCTGTGCACCAACCGGTACACCGTCATCTTCGACACCCGCATGACCGAGGCAACCTCCGCCACGGTCAGGAAGACGACTTCCTGCAAGGGGCGTTCGCCGGAACTCATGACCATCACCCGACCCTTCACCCGTGTGCAAGGCACCGGCTTCCCCTCCGGTGACTCCACCGGCACACGTGTATCCCCAGAGTAGTTATGGGTGGTACCAGTGGGAAGAGGGGAGGTGCGGTCCTCGTACGGTGAGAGATAGGACTGTTGCAGTACGTAGTCACTCGGCGGAACGCGGGAGCGGGCATACGCACGGCCCACCCGCACCTGGGCCGGGAGGCCGGTCTCAGGCCAGGAGTCCGAGGTGGGGGAACACCGCGCGGCGGCTGGCGAGGATGGCCTGATCGAGTCGGTCGGCCGGATCGTAACCCGCGTCGAAGTCGCGCCAGACCGGTCGGGCGCCGTCGGTCATCCGCAGCGGGGCGGGCCGGCGGGTGCGGCGGTAGACCTCGGCGCGCCAGGACTCGGGGGTCTCGGTGGCCGGGTCGACGGGCCGTCCGGCGGCGGTGGCGACCAGGTGGGTCCAGGTGCGCGGGACGACGTCCACGACGGCGTAGCCGCCCCCGCCGGTGGCGATCCAGCGGCCGCCGGTGAGCTGGTGGGCGAGGTCGTGCAGTTCCTCGGCGATCATCCGCTGGGCGTCCAGCGTGACGGCGAGGTGGGCGAGCGGGTCCTCCAGGTGGGTGTCGGCACCGTGCTGGGTGACCAGGACCTGCGGGCGGAAGGCGGTGAGCAGTTCGGGCACCACGGCGTGGAAGGCGCGCAGCCAGCCGGCGTCGCCGGTGCCGGCCGGCAGCGGCAGGTTGACGGCGGAGCCGGGGGCGTCCGGGCCGCCGGTCTCGGTGGGCCAGCCGGTCTGCGGGAAGAGCGTGGCGGGGTGCTCGTGGAGCGAGATCGTGAGCACCCTGGGGTCGTTCCAGAAGGCCTGCTGGACGCCGTCCCCGTGGTGGACGTCCACGTCGACGTAGGCGACCCGCTCGGCGCCGAGTTCGAGCAGCCGGGCGACGGCCAGCGCCGGGTCGTTGTAGACGCAGAAGCCCGAGGCCTTGGCGGGCATCGCGTGGTGCAGCCCGCCGGCGAAGTTCACCGCGTGCGGGGTCTCCCCGCGCCAGACCGCCTCGGCGGCGGCCACGGACTGACCGGCGATCAGCGCGGAGGCCGAATGGATCGCGGGGAAAGCCCAGTTGTCGTCGGTGCCGAGCCCGTGCCGGGGATCCGACTCGTCGGGGTGGGCGGCGGCGTATTTGACCGCCTCGACGTACTCCCGGGTGTGCACCAGCCGCAGGGTGGACTCGCCGGCGGGCGGTGCGGCCCGCACCGTCACCCCGGGCCCGGCGTCCAGTCCGAGGGCCTCGACCAGGCGCATGGTGAGCGCCAGCCGGGTCGGGTCCATCGGGTGGCCGGGGCCGAAGTCGTAGGCGGTGACGGCCTCGTCCCAGAAGAGGTGCAGGCCGCAGGGGGTGTCACGCTCGGCGTCGGGCATGGCCTCCACCGTAGCGGGTGGGGGTGGCCGGGCCTTGTCCAGGGCACGCCGGGGGCGGGACTCAGAGCCCCCGCGGAGGCCCTACAGACAAAACCTTCACGACTTCATATCCTCTCCGCCATGAAGCCATTCAGCGCGCAACGCCTTGGGGTAATTCTCGCTGCATTACTGGGACTTGGCCTGCTCTTTGCCGCCCAGCCGGCCTCCGCCGCGGTCAGCGGCAGCTCGTTCGCCGTCGACAAGAAGACGGCGGCGCCGGGCGACCAGCTGACCCTGACGCTCTCGCTCACCAACACCGAGACCACCGACATCTACTTCGCCTACGAGTACATCCAGCCGATCTGGCCGGCCAACCAGCAGACCGGCGCGTTCACGGTCACCGGGTGCTCCGGTGACTCCACCGACTGCGCCGTCAGCGGGAACAACGCGAACTTCCACTTCCGGGCGCCGATCGCCCCGGGCGAGACCCGCACCGTCGCGGTCACCGTCCAGATCACCTCGGCCCCGACCTGGACCGGGCCGTACACCCTGAACTGGGCACCGTACGTCTACTACGAGTACTACCAGTCGGGTGGTGGCATCAAGGACCAGCTGTGGGCCAACGGCCTGCCCGAGCTGGCCACCGTGATCGGCTGACCTCCCTTCCCGCCCCAGCTCGCCCCCGTCACACCCTGGCGGGGGCGAGCGCCGGGGCCGGGGCGAAGCGCTCGGCCAGCGGCAGGACGGCGAGCACCAGCAGCATCGGGGCGAGCAGCGCCCAGCGGTACGAACTCGCGTCGGCGATCGTCCCGACCAGCGGCGAACCGATCAGGAAGCCCACGTAGTTGAAGAGGTTCAGCCGGGCCACCGCGGCGTCCGAGTCGGCCGGGAACAGCCGACCCCCGGCCGCGAACACCTGCGGGATGATCGCGCAGATGCCGAAGCCGAGCACGGTGAAACCGGCGATCCCCACCCAGGCGGTGGGCGCGGCGGCGGCCAGCGCGAAGCCGAGCGCGGCCAGCCCGGCACCGGCCCGGACCACCGGGACGGCGCCCCAGCGCTGCACGGCGCGGTCGCCCAGCGCGCGGCCCAGCAGCATCGCGACCATGTAGCCGAGGTAGGACAGCTTGGCGACGTCCGCGGCGCTGCCCAGGCCGTCGGTGAGGTACTTGACGCTGTAGTTGGAGACCGAGGCGTCGGCGATGTACGCGAAGGCCATCGCCAGGCACAGCGGCAGCAGCGGCCGCCAGGGGATGGACCGCGCGGCGGCCTCGGCGGCCTCCCGTACGGCGTCCCCGAGTTCGGCCGGTCCGGCGAATCGGGTGCCGGTCAGCAGGGCCAGCGGGGCGATCACCGCCGCGGCCGTGCCGAACAGCACTGGCAGGCCGAGGTCGTAGTGCGAGCCGAGGCCGGCGAGGGCCGCCCCGAGGATGCCGCCGAGGCTGAACGCGGCGTGGAAGCCGATCATGATCGAGCGGCCGTAGCGGTGCTGCAGGCCCACCCCCAGCATGTTCATGCTCGCGTCGAGCGCGCCCACCAGCAGGCCGAACGCCCCGAGCGCGAAGGCGAGTTGCCAGAGCGTGTCGCCGAGGCCGGCGCCCGCGAGGCTGAGGCAGACCAGCGGCTGGACGACCCGCAGCACGGCCCGCGCGCCGGTGCGCTTCACCAGCTGCTCGGAGGTGATCGAGCCGACCCCGGCAAGGATCGGCACCGCGGCCAGGAACAGCGGCAGCAGCGCGTCGCTCAGCCCGTACCGGTGCTGGATCTCCGGAATGCAGGTGACCAGCAGCGCGAAGGTGGTGCCCTGGAGCAGGAAGCTGACGGCGAGCGCGGCCCGCCCGGCGCGCAGGCCGGGCGGGATCGCGGGTGACGCGGCACTCATGACGGACCTCGCTACTGGCCGGTACGACGATGTTGGCGAGAGCGTAGGCGGTGGACCGCGATTGCGGGAGGGGTCGCGCAGGGACTTTCCGCCGCCGGACGGAAGGCCGGGCGTAGAGCCGGGCGGAACGGGTCGGAACAGGGCGGGTCAGAGCAGGGCGGGTCAGAGCAGGGCGGTGACCTCGGAGAGGTCGGCGATCAGCCCGGTGGCCCCGGCGGCGGTCAGCTTCGCCGGGTCGGTGAGCGCGGTGTAGCCGTACACGTCCATGCCCGCGGCCCGGGCCGCCAGCACGCCGTTGGGGCTGTCCTCGACGACCAGGCAGCGGGCCGGGTCGACGCCGAGGGTGCGGGCGGCGTGCAGGAAGAGGTCCGGCGCGGGCTTGCCCACGCCGACGTCCTGGGCGCTGAAGATCCGCTCCTCGGCGACGTACCCGCGCAGGCCGGTGACGTCCAGCGCGGTGCGGATCCACACGTGGTGCGCCGAGGAGGCCAGGCAGTAGGGGACGGAGCGCTGCCGCAGTTCCTTCAGCAGCAGCTCCGCACCCCGGACGGCCGTCAGCTCGGTGCCGAACGCGTCGAAGACCCGGCCGTGGAACAGCTCGTCGAAGCCCTCCGGCAGCGTCGCGCCGTCGTACCGCTCGGCGATCACGTCGTGGATGCGGTGGGCGGCGCAGCCCATGAAGTCCCGGTAGGAGTCCTCGACCGTGGTCGGGTAGCCGAGTTCGGTCAGGTACGCGGCCAGCACCCGGTTGGAGAGCGGCTCGCTGTCCACCAGGACACCGTCGTTGTCGAAGATCACCAGGTCGTAGGCCATGCCGTCGAGCCTACCCAGTCGGCTACTTGCCCCCGGAGGCGAGCTCCCGGGAGCGGTCCCGGGCCGCCTCCAGGGCGCCCAGCAGCGCGGCCCGCACCCCGTGGTTCTCCAGCTCGCGGATGGCCGCGATCGTGGTGCCGGCCGGGGAGGTGACGGCCTCGCGCAGCTTCACCGGGTGCTCGCCGGAGTCGCGCAGCATCACCGAGGCGCCGATCGCGGACTGCACGATCAGGTCGTGCGCCACCTGCCGGGGCAGGCCGAGCAGGATGCCGGCGTCGGTCATCGCCTCGACCAGGAAGTAGAAGTAGGCCGGGCCGGAGCCGGAGAGCGCGGTGGCCGCGTCCTGCTGGGCCTCGGGCAGCCGCAGCGCCTTGCCGACCGAGCTGAAGATCTCCTCGGCCCGCTCCAGGTGCTCCTCGGTGGCGTGCGAGCCGCCGGAGATGACGCTCATCCCCTCGTCCACCAGGACCGGCGTGTTGGGCATCACCCGGACCACCGGGGTGCCGGCCGCCAGCCGCTCCTCGAACCAGGCGGTGGGGATGCCGGCCGCGGCCGAGATCACCAGCCGGTCCGCGCCGACGTGCGGGGCCAGCTCCTCCAGCAGGGTGCCCATGTCCTGCGGCTTGACGGCGAGGATCAGGGTGTCGGCGAGCTTGGCGGCCTCGGCGTTGGAGGCGGCCACCACGCCGTAGCGGGCGGCGAGTTCGGCGGCGCGCTCGGGGCGGCGGGCGGTCACCAGGACGTCCGCCGGGTCCTTGCCGGCCCGCAGCAGGCCGGAGAGCAGGGCCTCGCCGATCTTGCCCGTGCCCAGGAAGGCGATTTTCTGTCCGTGTGCTGCGCTGGCGCCCATGGCCGCTCCTTACCTCGGTACTGCGGCCATCCTCGCACCGCGCGGGGGCACCCGCCGGGACCGTCCAGCCCGTGGTCGGCGACGAATTGCCCGACCTCGTCCCTAGGGAGAATCTCGGGGGTTTCCCCTATGGCCTCCGGCGCCGCGCGGGAGCACCGTGGAGTCATGGCACACGACGAAATGTCCCGACGTGAGAACCGGCAACTCGCCGTCGCCTCGGCGACCGTGGGACCGTGGCGGACGGCCGCGGGGGTCGGTGCGGTGGTGGGTGCGACCGCCCTGGGGATCGACGCGATCTCCGGGCACTGGTCACTGGGCATGCTGGCCGGGCCGGCCGGCTGGGCCCTGTTCTTCTTCTTCCTGGTCGGCACCGTCGGCGGGCAGCTGCGCCGCGACACCTCCGAACGGCGGCTGCGCCGCTGGGCGAACGACCACCCGTGGCAGTCGGCCCTCCCGGCGGCCGGCGGGCTGCTGGTGCTGGACATGCTGGCGCAGCTGCTGCTCGGGGACGCGGGCCTGTTCGGCGCGTTCTTCCTGGCGCTGCTGCCGGCCGGCATCCTGCTGGCCGTCGCCGGGATCGTGGGGTCGGTGAAGCAGGCCCGCACCAAGGACTGACGCCCCCACAGGGCGGCCCGGACTCGCCCGGACCCGGCCGGAACGGCACAGACCGGGACGGATCGCCGCACCCGCGCACGAGTTCACCACAAGGTGTGCCCCCGATCGACGAATCGTCACACCCCGTCGGCATACTGGCGCGATGCCGATAGCCGAAGATCCACAACCGCGCCCCGCCGAGGGCCGTGAGCCGGGCGGGTCCGACCCGTCCGGAGCGGGCGGGAAGGACCCGTTCGCCGACCTCGTCCTGGACGAGGAGTTCGTCAAGGGGGCCGCCGTCACCGAGCAGTCCGGGCGCACCCGGATGCTGGCCGCCCGATGGAAGCACACCCCGCCGGTCGACCCGGGCGGCCGCCGCTCGGTCAACGACGGCCCGGCCAAGGCCGGCCGCCGGTTCGGCCGCACGCCGAAGCCCCCGGTGACCGACCCCTGGGGCAACCCGCGCCCGCGCCGCCGCCGGCTGGACTGGCGCGCGCCGCTGTACGTCGTGCTGACCATCGCGGTGCTGCTCGCGGCCCTGAACCTCGACGGGCTGCGCAGCTGGTACTCCGACCACTACGGCGGGGGCTCCTCGAACGCCCACACCCCCGTGCCCACCGTCGCCCCGGAGACGGCCCAGCCGACCGCCGCGCCGCCGAAGGTCGACGAGCAGCAGCCGACCGTGGACCACCCGTGGGCCGGTTCCGTCGCCGAGGGCTGGCCGAACGGCGCGGAGGCCTTCGTCCTGCCCGACGCCCGGGCCACCGGCGTGTTCTCCGCCGAACAGGTCGGCGCCCAGCTGCAGTTGGTCAAGGACTACCTGACCGCCGCCAACCTGGACCCGCAGGTGATCGCGGGCGGCCGGCCGGAAGCCGCCCTGGCGCTGCTGGACCGGGAGGACCGGGACCGCGCGATCAACGCGCTGGCCAACCCCGCCAAGGACACCGACCCGACCACCTGGTTCAGCCGCTTCGACCAGCGCGAGGCCGTCCAGGTGGGCGACACGGTCAAGGTGCAGGGCCGGATCACCTTCGAGGGCGACGGGGACAAGGGCCTCCTCGTCCACGCCGACTTCAGCTACGTGTACGCGATGCGCCCCGGCCCGGACGCCGCCAAGCGCGCCGCGTCACCCCAGCCGCCGACGGGCGGGCAGCCGCCGACGAAGCCGGCCGCGCCGAAGGACGGCACGGCCAAGCCGGTGGGTCTGCTGGTGCCGACGGCCGACGTGGCCGGGGACACCTGGACCACGCGCACGATCGTGCGCCGGGTCGAGAACTTCCGCTTCTACGACCCGGCCCGCTACCGGGTCAACCCGAAGAAGCTCGTGTTCGGCGAGGGCGGCGGGTCGGAGTCCGCCAACTCGTCCTGCGACGTCTACGACGGCTACTACCACCCGGAGTTCGACCAGTTCGCGGCGCAGTCGCCGGACGCCCCGGGCAGCCGTCCGACCGGCCCCACGACCGACCCGTACGACCGCCGCAAGGACCTGTCGACCCGCGACGAGTGCGGCGCGGCCAGCCGCCTCTGAGGCTCAGCCCCGGCGCTTGCCCCGGCCCGGCGCCTTGGTGCCGGGCCGGCCGCTGCGGCCCGCCTGGCGCTTCTCGTACTGGGCGACGGCCCGCTCGTACGAGGAGCGCCTGACCGCCTCGCCGGGGGCCTCGACCAGGCTGCGGGCGAAGTAGGCGGCCAGGCTGCCGGCGCCGCCGATGAGCCAGACCGCGCCGAGCGACTTGTCCTCGGCCATCCAGCCGCTCAGCTGGTCCTTGCCCTCGGTGAGGACCTTCCAGGTGCGCATGACGCACATCATCGAGCAGACCGCGATCGCGGCCGTCAGCAGCCCGTTCAGGAAGCCGCCGCCGTCGGAGAGGGCGACGCCCTCGACCCCGAAGCGCAGCAGCAGGACGGCGACGGCGGTCGTGACCAGCGCACCGGCCGACACGGCGACGCGGCGCAGCCAGTAGCCGTTGTCCCGGTTCACCCAGCTGGTGCCGAACCAGCGGATCGACTCCGGCTCGGGGGCGCCGGCGGGCTTGGGTGCGGGGGTGGGGGGCTGCTCGCTCACGGGGTCGATTATCACCCAACGCGCGAGGAGCCGCCCCGGCCTGCGGGACGGCTCCTGCGGTGCTGCGGGGCTCAGCCGAGCTTGGTGACGTCGCGGACGGCGCCCTTGTCGGCGGAGGTGGCCATCGCGGCGTAGGCGCGCAGGGCCTGGCTGACCTGGCGGTCGCGGTTCTTCGGGCGGTAGCCGCCCGCGGCCTCCAGGGCGCGGCGGCGCTCGGCCAGGACCTCGTCGGGCACCTCCAGGGAGATGCTCCGGCCGGGGATGTCGATGGCGATCGTGTCGCCGTCCTCGACCAGGGCGATGGTGCCGCCGGAGGCGGCCTCCGGGGAGGCGTGGCCGATGGACAGGCCGGAGGTGCCGCCGGAGAAGCGGCCGTCGGTGACCAGCGCGCAGGCCTTGCCGAGGCCGCGGCCCTTGAGGAAGGACGTCGGGTAGAGCATCTCCTGCATGCCCGGGCCGCCCTTGGGGCCCTCGTAGCGGATGACGACGACGTCGCCCTCCTTGACCCGCTTGGCGAGGATCGCCTCGACGGCGTCGTCCTGGGACTCGACGACCACGGCCGGGCCGCTGAAGGTCCAGATCGACTCGTCGACGCCGGCGGTCTTCACGATGCAGCCGTCCTCGGCGAGGTTGCCGTGCAGGACGGCGAGGCCGCCCTCGACCGAGTAGGCGTGCTCGACGCTGCGGATGCAGCCCTTGGCGGCGTCGGTGTCCAGCGACTCCCAGCGCTCGGACTGCGAGAAGGCCTCGGCGGAGCGGACGCAGCCGGGGGCGGCGTGCCACAGTTCGACGGCCTCGGCGGAGGGCGAACCGCCGCGCACGTCCCAGGTCTTGAGCCACTCGGCGAGCGAGTCGGAGTGGACGGTGTGGACGTCCTCGTTGAGCATTCCGCCGCGGTACAGCTCGCCGAGGATGGCGGGGACGCCGCCGGCCCGGTGCACGTCCTCCATGTAGTACGAGCCGTTGGGCGCGACCTTGGACAGGCAGGGCACCCGGCGGGAGACGGCGTCGATGGCCCGCAGGTCGAAGTCCAGCTCGGCCTCCTGGGCGGCGGCGAGCAGGTGCAGGATGGTGTTGGTCGAGCCGCCCATGGCGATGTCCAGGGCCATCGCGTTCTCGAAGGCGGCGCGGGTGGCGATCGCGCGGGGCAGCACCGAGGCGTCGTCCTGGCCGTAGTGGCGGTCGGCGATCTCGACGAGCGCCCGCCCCCCCCCCCCCCCACGGCCGTTCCGGCGGCGGGGGTGGCGAGGACGGATCCGGTGCCGCGCCCCCAGAGGCCCCAGCCCCCGCTCTCCCAAGAAAACCGGAATGC
>NZ_JBHWIR010000028.1:11955-28693 GCF_042731835.1 Kitasatospora sp. NPDC059817
GGGCGGTGCTGCGTCTGCTCGCGCCGTTCTCTCTGTTATAGAGTCCTCTCTCGCGCGCGCCCCCGCGCGCCCCCCCCCCCCCCCCGCCCGGCCCGCTCGTACAGGGCCTTGCGGGCGGTGTGGGTGGCGAGGACGGAGCCGTTGCCGGGCAGCGAGAGGCCGATGGCCTCGGTGAGGCAGTTCATCGAGTTGGCGGTGAACATGCCGGAGCACGAGCCGCAGGTGGGGCAGGCGTTCTCCTCGATGATCGCGATGTCCTCGTCGGAGACGTTCTCGTTGGCCGCCTGGGAGATCGCGTCGATCAGGTCGAGCCTGCGCACGGTGCCGTCGACGAGGGTGGCCTTGCCGGCCTCCATCGGGCCGCCGGAGACGAAGACGGTCGGGATGTTCAGGCGCAGCGCGGCCATCAGCATGCCCGGGGTGATCTTGTCGCAGTTGGAGATGCAGATCAGCGCGTCGGCGCAGTGCGCGTTGACCATGTACTCGACCGAGTCGGCGATCAGGTCGCGCGAGGGCAGCGAGTAGAGCATGCCGCCGTGGCCCATCGCGATGCCGTCGTCCACGGCGATGGTGTTGAACTCGCGCGGGATGCCGCCCGCCTGCTTGATCGCCTCGGAGACGATCCGGCCGACCGGCTGGAGGTGGGTGTGGCCCGGGACGAACTCGGTGAAGGAGTTGGCGACCGCGATGATCGGCTTGCCGAAGTCCTCGCGGGCTACGCCGGCGGCCCGGAGAAGCGCCCGGGCGCCTGCCATGTTGCGACCGTGGGTGACCGTACGGGACCTCAGCTCGGGCACTGTGCTCCACTCCTTCGGGGCTCTCGCCGGCGCCCCGCCGGTAGGAGGATGCGGGGGCCGCTGTGGCTACCGAGCCTACGCCCGCCGTCCAGGCGGCGGACGGTCCGTCCGCGATGCGGGCACGCGGGCGGGCCGTCCGGGCGCGGCGTGTTCCGGGCGGGGTGCGGGTCAGGCGGGGTGTGGGTCGGGCAAGGTGCAGGTCAGACCGGGGTGATGCCCACCGCCAGCTCCAGGACGTAGGGCTCGACCACCCAGCCGTCGGGGAACTCGGCGATCATCGCCTGCCGCTCGACGGCCAGCACCGGTTCGCGCTCGGCGGGGGACAGCGCGGCCATGAACGAGCGGGAGACCAGGTCGTCGAGCACGTGGTCGACGGTGGCCCGCCGCTCCCAGCGCAGCACCGCGCGTTCGACCGTCAGCCCGGCCGGGGCGAGGAGGGCGGTGAACTCGGCGACCCGGCCGTAGCCGTGGTAGTTGGGCAGCGCGGCGCTCAGCCGCTCCACCCGGGCCCGGACCCAGGGCACGGTCTCGTCGTGCACGTTCCACCAGACGGCGAGGGCGCCGCCGGGCCGCAGCACCCGGATCGCCTCGGGGATGGCCCGTTCGGTGCGGGTCCAGTGGAAGGACTGGGCGTAGCTGATCAGGTCCGCGGAGTCGTCGTGGAACGGCAGTTCGTCACCGCCGGCCCTGACCAGCGGCAGGCCCGGCGAGGAGGCCAGGAACTGGGCGGCCATGCCCGCGTTGGGCTCCACCGCGACGACGTCGGCGCCGCGCGCGGCCAGCAGCCGGGTGGCGATGCCGGTGCCGGCGCCGACGTCCAGCACCCGGGCGCCCTTGAGGCTGCGGCCGGACAACCGCTCCAGCGCCTCGAACAGCCCGTCCGGGTAGCCGGGGCGGCCCCGGTCGTACTCGGCGGCAACCCCGCCGAAGCTCTCGGCGATCTCCCGGAAGCCCTGTTGATCCGTCATCTCTCCCCCTACCCAAGGAAGTTCGCACCCAGCCGGGCGCGGCTCCTCAGCGTACGCGCGAGGGGGTGGCCAGGTGCAAGCGGGTGAAGGCGAGCGCCTCGGCCAGGTCGGCCTCGCGTTCGGCGGGGGACGCGGAGCGGCGGGTGTTGACCTCCAGCACCACGTGGCCGTCGAAACCGGTACGGGCCAGGTGCTCCAGCAGTTCGGCACAGGGCTGCTTGCCGCGGCCCGGGATCAGGTGTTCGTCCTTGCCGGAGCCGCTGCCGTCGGCGAGGTGGATGTGGGCGAGCCGGTCGCCCATCCGCTCGACCATGGCGAACGCGTCGATCCGGGAGGTGGCGACGTGCGAGAGGTCGATGGTGAAGTGCCGGTACTCCTCGTCGGTGACGTCCCAGCCCGGCGCGTAGGCCAGCACCTCGCGGTCGCGGTAGCGCCACGGGTACATGTTCTCCACCGCGAAGCGGACGTCGGTCTCGCCCGCCATCCGGTTGATGCCCGTCACGAAGTCCCGGGCGTACTGGCGCTGCCAGCGGAACGGCGGGTGGACCACGACGGCGCTCGCGCCGAGCTTCTCGGCCGCCGCCCGGGCCCGGACCAGCTTGGTCCACGGGTCGGTGGTCCACACCCGCTGGGTGATCAGCAGGCAGGGCGCGTGCACGGCCAGGATCGGCAGCTGGTGGGCGTCGGAGAGGCGGCGCAGGGCGTCGATGTCCTGGCTGACCGGGTCGTTCCAGACCATCACCTCGACCCCGTCGTAGCCGAGCTTGGCGGCCAGCTCGAAGGCGACGGCGGTGCCCGCCGGGTACACCGACGCGGTGGACAGGACCACCTTGGTGTCGGGGATGTGCAGGGCCGGGTGCGAGGGCAGCACCAGCCGGTCGGTGGTGCGCAGCAGCGGCGGGCGGGCGGCGTCGCGCCGGGCGGCCTTGACCGAGCGCACCGACTGGACGGCGGCCTTGGCGGCGCCGGCGGCCCGGGCGGTGCGGGTCTCCCGGGGGGCGGCCGTCGCGGCGGCCTTCCGCGTCCCGGACTTCCGCGCGTCGGGCTTCGCCCCGGCAGGCTGCTTCGCCTCGGACGTGTCCCCCGCGGGCCTCTTCGCCTCGGGCGCGGGCGACTGCTCGGCGGCCTTGCGCGCCGCGCTCTTGCGCCCGGTGCGCCGGGCCGCCTCGACGGCCTTCGCGGCCTGCGCCCCGGTGGCACCCTTGACGGCCTTGCCGAGTTTGCGGCGCGGGCCGTCCGGCCGCGGCTGCCCGTCCCCGGGAGCGCGGCCCTCCCGCGTCCCGTCCTCACCCGCTGGTTGCGCCACGGGAGACAGCGTAAGCGGACCGCGCTCCGAACGGGACCGGATCCCCGGCCGGCCCCGGCGGGAGCCGCCGGACGGGCCATGGGGCCCACGGTGTGGAGCCCTGCGGCGCGCGGGCCCTACGGGGTGAGGGCCGGGCGGCGGCGGTCGGCGGCGCCGTCCATGGCGTCCAGGCGGCGCAGGATGATGCCCTCGCGCAGCGCCCACGGGCAGACGTCCAGCTCGTCGAGGCCGAACAGGTCCATCGCGGCGTCCGCGACCAGTGCCCCGGCCAGCAGCTGCTTGGCGCGGCCCTCGGAGACGCCGGGGATCCGCGCCCGTTCCTCGACGGTCATCGAGGACAGTCGCGGCAGCCAGGCGGACAGCCCGCTGCGGGTGAGCCGGCGGTCGGCGTACGGGCCGGCGTCGGCGGGGGCGGCGCCGGTCATCCGGGCCAGCTGCTTGAAGGTCTTGGAGGTGGCGACGGCGTGCTGCGGCGCGCCGAGCCGGGCGACCTCGCCCACGACGGTGGCCATCTCGGCCCGGATGTGGCGTCTCAGCCCGCGCAGCCCGTCCGGGTCGGCGATGTCGCCGGGCAGCCAGCGGGCGGTGAGCCGGCCGGCGCCCAGCGGCAGCGAGCAGGCGACGTCGGGCTGCTCGTCCTGACCGCAGGCGATCTCCAGCGAGCCGCCGCCGATGTCCAGGTTGAGCAGTCGGCCCGAGGACCAGCCGAACCAGCGCCGGACGGCCAGGAAGGTGAGCCGGGCCTCGTCCTGCCCGGACAGCACCCGCAGCTCCACCCCGGTCTCCGTGGCGACCCGGCGCAGCACCTCCTCGCCGTTGGCGGCCTCCCGGACGGCGGAGGTGGCGAACGGCAGGATGTCGACGACGCCCTTGTCCTCCGCGACCCGCAGCGACGAGGCGATGTGGCCGACCAGCCGCTCGACGCCTGCCTCGCTTATCGCGCCGTCGTCGTCGAGCAGTTCGGCCAGCCGCAGCTCGGCCTTGTGCGAGTACGCGGGCAGCGGGGCGGCACCCGGATGGGCGTCCACCACGAGGAAGTGGACGGTGTTGGAACCTACGTCGAGTACACCGAGTCGCATAACTCTCCACGCTACGCGATCCGGCCCCGGACGAAACCGGTCTCGACCGTCTTCACACTGGTCCCGCCCGTACCCCGCCTCCGGCGACCGGACGCCCTCAGTGGCCGCGCGGTCCGGCCCGGCGCTCGGGGCGGCAGTTGGTGTCCACCCAGCGGCGGGCCCGGCCCGGGGTGTCCGTGATCAGGCCGTCCGCGTCCCGGGCCGACATCAGCTGCCAGGACTCCTCGTCGTCGAGCGTCCAGACGTACACCTCGCGGCCCGCCTTGCGCTCGGCGGCGATCCGGGAGGCGCTGGCCAGCGCCGCGTCCAGGGCGATGCCGCGCAGCGGCAGGTCGCCCGGGTCCTCGGCGATCGCGGAGCCCTGGATCAGCACGACCGGCAGGGCGGGCGCGGCGGCGTGGGCCTGGCGCAGGTGCTCCGCCGAGAACGAGTAGAGGACGACCCTGGCACCGCTGGCGGCGGCGATCCGGGCGATCCGGGTGACGTCCTCGGCGCGCTGCCACTTGATCTCCATCAGCAGGGTGGCGTTGCTGTCGGAGAGGCGCTTGAGCAGTTCCTGGAGGGTGGGGACGGGCTCGGTGGGGCCGGGGCCGACGGTCACTCCGAGGGCGGCGATCTGGGCGGCGGTGAGGTCGGCGACGGCGCCCTTGCCGTTGGTGGTGCGGTCCACCGTGGGGTCGTGCATCAGCACCGGGACGCCGTCCCTGGTGGTCTGGACGTCGGTCTCCAGCCAGTCGGCGCCCTGGTCGAGGGCGGTTTCGAAGGAGGCCATGGTGTTCTCGGGGGCGTTGCGCGGGGCACCCCGGTGACCGATCACCACCGGGGCGTCGCACGGCGGAGCGGCGGCGGCCGTCCGGGCCCGCAGCGCGGGCGCGGAGGCGCACCCGGCGGCCAGGACCGCGAGGGCGGCGAGGACGGCCGTGTGGGCGGCGCGGGGCGAGGCGGTCACGGCTCGGTGCTCCAGTGGTGATCCGGGGTGTTCCAGGGCATCCAATACGGGTCGACGCGAGATCATCAAACTGATCTGACAACCCGACAGTGGCGCCCGGTTCCCTCCAGCCTGCGGTCGGCCGGCCCTCGCCGACGCCACGGCGCACCCCGGATCACCCGGACGGGTCCCGGCCGGCCGGCCCGAAGGCTCTACCCTTGCCGGGTGGCACCAGCAGAAACGTCCAAGAAGAAGTCCAAGGCCTCCCCCGCCCCCGTCGACCTGGCGATGCCGACCCTGCGCGGCGAGAGCCCGCTCGGCGGGATCCCCCGTGACGAGGTCCCGCTCGACTTCCCGCGCGCCTGGGTCGAGTTCGCCGACCCCGACGACGAGGAGCAGGTGTTCCGCTGCGACCTCACCTGGCTGACCTCCCGCTGGGGTTGCGTCTTCGGCCAGGGCTGCCACGGCATCCGCGAGGGCCGCGGCGAGTCGGACGGCTGCTGCACGCTGGGCGCGCACTACTCGGACGAGGACGACGAGAAGCGCGTCCTCGGCCACGCGGCGCGGCTGACGCCCGAGCTGTGGGAGAACTTCGCGCACGGCACCGACGCCGCGGGCCGGATCACGTCCGACGGCGGCATCACCATGCTCGACGAGGACGGCGACCGCCAGACCCGCCGGGTCGGCGGGGCGTGCATCTTCGTGAACAGCCCCGGCTTCGCGGGCGGCGCCGGCTGCGCGCTGCACGCGCTGGCGCTCAAGGAGGGCCGGGAGCCGCTGGAGACGAAGCCGGACGTCTGCTGGCAGCTGCCGGTCCGCCGCACCTACGACTGGATCGACCGGCCGGACGACACCCGCTACCTCCAGGTCTCGATCGGCGAGTACGACCGCCGCGGCTGGGGCCCGGGCGGCCACGACCTGCACTGGTGGTGCACCGGCAGCCCGGCGGCGCACCAGGGGCCGGACCCGGTGTACGTCAGCTACCGCCCCGAGCTGACCGAGCTGATGGGCAAGGCGGCGTACGACGTGCTGGCCGGCCTGTGCGCGGAGCGGATCGCCACCAAGGGCGACCGCAAGGTGGCCCCGCACCCGGCCGACCCGGCCAAGCGGCCGAAGAAGGGCTGAGCCCGACAAACGCCGGGCCCGAAAAGCACGGGACCTGCGCAGGCCCGGCCCGCGAAGGGCCGGGCCCTACTTGTCGATGTCCCCGACGACGAAGAACATCGACCCGAGGATCGCCACCATGTCCGCGACCAGCGTCCCGGGCAGCAGCTCGGTCAGCGCCTGGACGTTGTTGAAGGACGCCGAGCGCAGCTTGAGCCGCCACGGCGTCTTGTCGCCGCGCGAGACCAGGTAGTAGCCGTTGATGCCGAGCGGGTTCTCGGTCCAGGAGTAGGTGCTGCCCTCGGGGGCCTTGAGCACCTTGGGCAGCCGCTGGTTGACCGGGCCGGGCGGCAGGGTGGCGATCTTGTCGAGGCAGGCGACGGCGAGGTCCAGCGAGTTGAGGGTCTGCTCCAGCAGGCACTCGAACCGGGCCAGGCAGTCGCCCTCCTCGCGGGTGACCACGGTGAGCACCTGCCGCAGCTCGTCGGAGTCGTACGCGAGGTAGGGCTCGTCGCGGCGCAGGTCGAGGTCGAGGCCGCTGGCGCGGGCGATCGGGCCGCTGACGCCGTACGCCTGGGCCTGGGCCCGGGTGAGGATGCCGACGCCGGCGGTGCGGGCGCGAAAGATCTCGTTGCCGAGGACGAGGTCCTCGAAGACCGGCAGCTGGGAGCGGACGGTGGCGACGGCGGTGCGGACGCGGCCGAGCCAGCCGGCCGGGAGGTCCTCCTTGAGGCCGCCGACCCGGTTGAACATGTAGTGCATGCGCCCGCCGGAGGCCTCCTCCAGGACGTGCTGGAGGTCCTCGCGGCCGGTGAAGGCGTGGAAGATCGGGGTGATGCCGCCGAGTTCCAGCGGGTAGGAGCCGAGGAACATCAGGTGGTTGAGCACCCGGTTGAGTTCGGCGAGCAGGGTGCGGATCCACACCGCCCGCTCGGGGACCTCCATGCCGAGCATCCGCTCGACGCCGAGGACGACGCCGAGCTCGTTGCCGAAGGCGGAGAGCCAGTCGTGCCGGTTGGCCAGCATGATGATCTGCCGGTAGTCGCGGGCCTCGAACAGTTTCTCCGCGCCCCGGTGCATGTAGCCGATCACCGGCTCGGCGGTGATGATCCGCTCGCCGTCGAGCACCAGCCGCAGCCGCAGCACGCCGTGCGTGGCGGGGTGCTGCGGGCCGATGTTGAGCACCATGTCGGTGGTGCCCGCCTCGCCGGTGAAGTTCTCGGCTCCCGCCCCGATGCCGACCGTGGTCTCCCTCATGGGGTCAGAGTCTGCCACCCCGGCAGGGCGGCCAGGGCCTCCGGTACCGGCATGCGGACGGCCTGGGCGAGCCAGCCGAACGCGCCGAGCCCGGCCGGGTCGGTCAGTTCGGCGCCCTCGCCGGCCCCGCCGAGCGCCCGCAGGTAGCCGGCCGGGTCGCTGGAGGCGAGCGCGAGCGGCGGCCGGGCACCGCTCACGCCGAGGGCGCGCAGGGCGTCCCGCTGGGTTGTCCACAGGCTGTGGAGACCAGGTGCGGCGACGGAGTCCAGAGCAACGTGCGCGGTGACGTCGCAGGAGCCGTCCGGCACCGGCGAAACCTCGCGGCCGCCCCGGAAGCCGGTCAGGGTGCCGAACAGCGGGCGCCGGTCGGCGGTGTGCCCGTAGTCGACGGCGACGGCCAGGCCGCGCTCCAGCCCGGCGACGGCCCGCGCCCAGGCGGCGTCCCGGGTACCGCCGAACTCCACGGAGTCCCCGGGGTGCCCGACCGGCCACCAGCGCTCGGCCCAGGCCGCGTCGGCCGCCGAGGCGGGCCCGCCGAGCCGCTCCCCGCCGGTCGCGGTGTCCACCTCCCGGTAGCGCAGCACCCCGCCGTCGTCGACCTCGCCGACGTCCAGCGGCACGTTGTCCAGCCATTCGTTGGCGAACAGCAGCCCGGTGACGCCGCGCGGCACCTCGTCCGTCCACAGGGCTGTGGACGGCAGGTCCGCCGGGCGCCGCGCGATCTCCACGCCGTACGGGCGCAGCCGCGCCAGCACCTCGCCGGGCAGTTCGGCCAGCACCCCGGTGAGCAGTTCACCGCGCCCGGCCCCGACGTCGACGAGGGCCAGCTCCTCCGGACGGCCTAGGGCGGCGTCAACCTCCAGCAGCAGCCGGGCCACCGCGCGGGCGAACCGCGGCGAGGCGTGCACCGAGGTGCGGAAGTGCCCGGCCGGGCCCTCCGACCTGCGGTAGAAGCCGCCGTCCGGGTCGTACAGGGCCTGCTCCATGGCGGGCGCCCACCGCATCCAAGTCATAGCGCGGGACGCTACCCGCAGCCGGGCGCGCCCTCCCCACCGGTACGGTGCGTCTCCGACCTACGGAGTAGGACGGATCGCCCTACCGGCGGACCTGAACACGCCAGGTGACTGCCTAGGCTGGAGACGTGCATCGACTCAACGCCTGGCTCCGCCGTCACCCCGTGGTGGTCGACGCCGCCTGGGCTGCGATGGTGCTCTTCGTCGGCCTGCTGCCGAACGACAGTTTCAGCGACGGCTGGCGCTTCGACGCACAGATCCTGATCGCGGTGCTGCTGCCCGCGCTGATGGTCTTCCGCCGACGCTTCCCCGACGTCACCGTGGCGGCCGCCACCGGCCTCGGCCTCGGCCAGGTGGCCGCCGACGTCCTCCCGGCCGCCTCCTCCCTCGCCTACCTGGTGTTCGCGTACACCGGCGCCGCCTTCGGCCAGAAGTGGACGTCCCGGCTGGCACTGGTCGCCGGGCTGGCCGCCGGGCCCCTGGTGTTCTGGCAGCTCCACCCGCTGAAGACGGTCGCCAACGGCGCCGGGGACTACCACACCCGCCCGTACTCCTTCGGCGAGGCGGCGCTGATCACGCTGCTGATGAGCACCCCGTTCATCCTGTGCTGGGCATGGGGCCGGCTGACCAGGGTGCGCCGCGCCTACCTGACCGAGCTGGAGGACCGCGCCGCCCGGCTGGAGCGCGAGCGGGACGCCCAGTCCAAGGTGGCGGTGGCCGCCGAGCGCGCCCGGATCGCCCGCGAGCTGCACGACGTGGTCGCACACAACGTCTCGGTGATGATCGTCCAGGCCGACGGCGCCGCGTACGTGCTCGACAACTCGCCGCAGCAGGCGAAGGAGGCGCTCGGCACGATCGCGTCCACCGGCCGGCAGGCGCTGGTCGAGATGCGCCGCCTGCTGGGCGTGCTGCGCACCGCCGACACCGCCGAGGAGTACGTGCCGCAGCCCGGCGTCGAGGAGCTGCCGGAGCTGCTGGAGCAGGTCCGCACGGCCGGGCTGCAGGTGGACTACGCGACCTCCGGGCATCCGCGCGAGCTGCCGCGCGGCGTCGAGCTGACGGTCTACCGGATCGTCCAGGAGGCGCTGACCAACGTCCGCAAGCACGGCGGCCCCGACGTGCACGCCCGGGTCGCGGTCGACTTCGGCGAGCGCGAGCTGGCCGTCCTGGTCGAGGACGACGGCCGAGGCAGCACCGACGAGCAACTGGCCGTCGGCGGCACGGACGGCCTCGGCCACGGCCTGATCGGCATGCGCGAGCGGGTCGGCATGGTCAGCGGCAGCCTCGACGTGGGCCCCCGCCCCGGCGGCGGCTTCCGGATCCGCGCCATCCTGCCGCTCAAGGCGGCCCACTAACCCCCCGGTCCCCCCGACGCCCCCTGAAGGAGCCACCTTGACCATCCGCGTGATGCTCGTCGACGACCAGGAACTGCTGCGCACCGGCTTCCGGATGATCCTGCAGTCGCAGGGCGACATCGAGATCGTCGCCGAGGCCGGCGACGGCGCCCGGGCCCTGGAGGAGCTGCGGCACACCCAGGTGGACGTGATCCTGATGGACGTGCGGATGCCGCGCCTGGACGGGGTGCAGACCACCCGCCGGATCTGCCTGGCCGAGGACGGCAGCCCCGTGCCCAACGCCCCGCACGTGCTCATCCTGACCACCTTCGACCTGGACGAGTACGCCTTCGCCGCGCTCAAGGCCGGCGCCAGCGGCTTCCTGCTCAAGGACGTCCCGCCGACCGAGCTGGTGGCCGCGATCCGCGCGGTGCACGGCGGGGACGCGGTGGTCGCGCCGACCACCACCCGCCGCATGATCGACCGCTTCGCCGAGGTGCTGCCGACCCCGCAGAGCGCGCCCGGCTCGGACGCCCTCGGGCCGCTGACCGAGCGGGAGCGGGAGGTGTTCCTGCTGGTCGCCCAGGGGCTGTCGAACGGCGAGATCGCGGCCCGGCTGGTGCTCTCCGAGGCCACCGTGAAGACCCACGTCGGCCGGATCCTGGCCAAGCTCGGCCTGCGCGACCGGGTCCAGGCCGTGGTGCTCGCCTACGAGGCCGGGCTGATCCGGGCCGGGGCGACGGACTGAGCGGCCCCGGGCACCCCCCGGGCGTCCCGTGGAGGACCCCGTGGAGGACCGGCTGAGCGCCCGTAGAATGGGCCGGTACGTCCGGTACCCGAAGAGGACCGGAACGAGGAGCTAAGGACGAGGGCCGGGCCGTGAACACGTCCGACAGTGCCGACCACGCCGCCGACGGCGGGTTCGCCCCGCTCGCCGACGGCTTCGGCGATCCGAGCCACCTGAACGACCCGCGCCACCCGAGCTACCCCGACGACCCGGCCGACCCCGGCAACCGCCCGGCCCGGCTGGCCGTCGGCGTGGTCGGCACCGGCCGGGTCGGCCCGGCACTGGGCGCCGCCCTGCAGCTCGCCGGGCACACCGTGGTCGCCGCCTCCGGGGTGTCCGCCACCTCCCGCCGCCGCGCCGAGGCACTGCTGCCGGGGGTGCGGATCGTCACCCCGCCGCAGGTGCTGGCCGCCGCCGACCTGGTGCTGCTCACCGTGCCGGACGACACGCTGGCCGACCTGGTGGCCGGCCTCGCCGCGACCGGCGCCGTCCGCCCCGGGCAGCTGCTGGTGCACACCTCCGGCGCACACGGCGTCGGCATCCTGGAGCCCGCCACCCGGGCCGGGGCGCTGCCGCTGGCGCTGCACCCGGCGATGACCTTCACCGGCACCTCCGTCGACCTGGACCGGCTGGCCGGCTGCCCGTTCGGGGTGACCGCCCCCGAGGAGCTGCGGCCGGTCGCCGAGGCGCTGGTGGTGGAGATGGGCGGCGAGCCGGAGTGGGTGCCGGAGCAGGTCCGCCCGCTCTACCACACGGCCCTCGCGCACGGCGCGAACCACCTGGTCACCCTGGTCGCGCAGGCGATGGACCTGCTGCGCACGGCCGGCGTCGCCGAGCCCGGCCGGCTGCTCGGCCCGCTGCTCGGCGCCGCCCTGGACAACAGCCTGCGCTCCGGCGACGCGGCCCTCACCGGCCCGGTCGCCCGGGGCGACGCGGGCACCGTGCGGCGCCACCTGGCGCAGCTCAGTACGGTGTCCCCGGACATCCCGGCGGCCTACCGCGCGATGGCCCGCGCCACCGCGCAACGGGCGCTCGCCAACGGGACGATCGACGAAGCGTCGGCGGCGGCGCTGCTGGACGTACTGAACGAGGAGAATCGCTAATGGCACGCGGAAAGCAGCCGGTCAGGACCCAGCGGGCGCCGAAGGTCCACCGGGCCGTCGTCACCCACACCGTGGACGACTTCGAGGCCGCGTTCTGGCCGGACGAGCGCCCGGTCGACAACGCCGTCGTGATGACCATGGGCGCGCTGCACGAGGGCCACGCCGCGCTGATCCGGGCCGCCCGCAAGCAGGTCGGCCAGGAGGGCCGGGTCGCGGTGACGGTCTTCGTCAACCCGCTGCAGTTCGGCCCGGCCGAGGACCTGGAGCGCTACCCGCGCAGCCTGGACGAGGACGTGAAGCTGGCCGAGGAGAACGGCGCCGACGTGGTGTTCGCGCCCTCCGTCGACGAGGTGTACCCGAACGGCCGGCCGCAGGTGCGCCTGTCGGCCGGCCCGATGGGCGAGCGCTTCGAGGGCGCCACCCGCCCCGGCCACTTCGACGGCGTGCTGACCGTCGTCGCCAAGCTGCTGCACATCACCGACCCGGACTTCGCGTTCTTCGGCGAGAAGGACGCGCAGCAGCTCGCGATCATCCAGCGGATGGTCGCCGACCTGGACTTCGACGTCGAGGTGGTCGGGGTGCCGACCGCCCGCGAGGAGGACGGGCTGGCGCGCTCCTCGCGCAACCGCTACCTCTCCGCCGACGAGCGCGAGCAGGCCCTCGCCCTCTCCAAGGCGCTGTTCGCCGGCCGGGACGCCGCCGCCCAGGGCCCGAAGGCCGTCCGCGAGGCCGCCTCGGCGGTCCTGGACGCGGCCGAGGGCATCAACCTCGACTACCTCGCCCTGGTCGACCCGCACGACTTCAGCGAAGCGGCGGACGACTTCCAGGGCGCGGCGGTGCTGGCCGTCGCCGCGACGGTGGGTTCCACCCGCCTGATCGACAACGTCCACGTCATCTGCCGCTAGGTCCTGTCCGGCCGGACAGGACCTGGGCAGCCGGCCACCCGGCACGGAACCGTTCGGTAAGAGCTCCCCTTTAGGCATGCACTCACAGGAGGCGTGACCCGCAATGCTCCGCACCATGCTCAAGTCCAAGATCCACCGGGCCACCGTGACCCAGGCCGACCTGCACTACGTCGGCTCCGTCACGGTGGACGAGGACCTGCTCGACGCCGCCGACCTGCTCCCCGGCGAGCTGGTCCACATCGTCGACATCAACAACGGCGCCCGGCTGGAGACCTACACCATCGCCGGCCCGCGCGGCTCCGGCGTGATCGGCATCAACGGCGCCGCCGCCCGCCTGGTCCACCCCGGCGACCTGGTCATACTCATCGCCTACGGGCAGATGGACACGGCCGAGGCCAAGAGCTACGCACCGAGCATCGTCTTCGTGGACGAGCGGAACCGGATCACCGGCCTGGGCGGCGGCCCCGCCGAGGCCCCGGAGGGCACCGGACTGCTCCGCGGCGACGAGGCGTACGGTGACGGCAACGGCGCGGCCCCGACCGCCGCGCGCTGAAGGAGCCACTGACGCCATGTCCGCCACGCACCGCCTCACCGCCCCGGCCCCCGGCTGGACCGCCACCACCGACGTGGTCGTGGTCGGCTCCGGGGTGGCCGGCCTCACCGTCGCCCTCAACGCCCGCAAGGCCGGTCTGCGGACCATGGTGGTCACCAAGGCGATGCTGGACGACGGCTCCACCCGCTGGGCCCAGGGCGGCATCGCGGCCGCCCTGGGCGAGGGCGACACCCCCGCGCAGCACCTGGACGACACCCTGGTGGCCGGCGCCGGGATCTGTGACGAGGAGGCCGTGCGCACCCTGGTCACCGAGGGCCCGGACGCCGTCCGCCGGCTGATCGCCGTCGGCGCCGCCTTCGACCGCGGCACCGACGGCGAGATCCTGCTCACCCGCGAGGGCGGCCACCACCGCCGCCGGATCGCGCACGCCGGCGGGGACGCCACCGGCGCCGAGATATCGCGAGCCCTGGTGGAAGCCGTCCGCAGCGACCCCGGCGTCGAGCTGATCGAGCACGCCCTCGTCCTCGACCTGCTCACCGACGCCGACGGGCACGCCGCCGGCCTCACCCTGCACGTGATGGGCGAGGGCCAGCGCGACGGCGTCGGCGCCGTCCGGGCCCGCGCGGTGGTGCTCGCCACCGGCGGCATGGGCCAGGTCTTCTCCGCCACCACCAACCCGGCGGTCTCCACCGGCGACGGCGTGGCGCTCGCCCTGCGGGCCGGCGCCGCCGTCACCGACCTGGAGTTCGTCCAGTTCCACCCGACCGTGCTCTGGCTCGGCCCGGAGGCCGAGGGCCAGCAGCCGCTGGTCTCCGAGGCGGTCCGCGGCGAGGGCGCCCACCTGGTGGACGCGCACGGCACCCGCTTCATGCTCGGGCAGCACGAGCTGGCCGAACTGGCCCCGCGCGACATCGTCGCCAAGGCGATCACCCGGCGCATGCAGGAGCAGGGCGCCGAGCACATGTACCTGGACGGGCGGCACTTCGGCGCCGAGATGTGGGAGCAGCGCTTCCCGACCATCCTCGCCTCCTGCCGCGCGCACGGCATCGACCCGGTCACCGAGCCGATCCCGGTCGCCCCGGCCGCGCACTACGCCTCCGGCGGCATCCGCACCGACCGGCACGGCCGCACCAGCGTCCCCGGCCTGTACGCCTGCGGCGAGGTCGCCTGCACCGGGGTGCACGGCGCCAACCGGCTGGCCTCCAACTCGCTGCTGGAGGGCTTGGTCTTCGCCGAGCGGATCGCCGCCGACCTCGCCGACCGGCACCGCCACGGCGCGCTGCCCGAGCGCGCCGTGGACGTCGCTGCCGCCCGCGCCGCACGGCCGGTGCCGCTGCCCGCCCCCGAGTCGCGCGCCGAGATCCAGCGGCTGATGTCGCGCGGCGCCGGCGTGCTGCGCTCGGCCGCCTCGATGGCCGGCGCCGCCGCCGGGCTGGCCCTGCTCGCCGAGCAGGCCCACGCGCACGTCGCCGAGGAGAAGCCCGCCGACCCGCGGGTGGAGACCTGGGAGGCCGCCAACCTGCTGCTGGTCTCCACCGCGCTGGTCGCGGCCGCCGCGCAGCGCGAGGAGACCCGCGGCTGCCACTGGCGCGAGGACTTCCCCGAGCGCGACGACGCCCACTGGCGGCGCCACCTGATCACCACCCTCACCGCCTCCGGCGACCCCGTCAGCACCCCTGAGGAGCAGTAGAACCATGACCCACTCCCACGAGGAACTCCCCCTGGCCGACGCCCAGGGCGGCTGCGGCGACGGCTGCGCCTGCGGGGACGGCGAGGGCTACGAGACCGGCCTGGACCCGCAGTTGGCCGAGCTGCTGGAGCAGGCCGGACTGGACCCGATCGAGGTCGAGGACATCGCCACCCTGGCGCTGGCCGAGGACCTGGCCGGCGGCGAGGACGTCACCTCGGTGGCCACCGTGCCCGCCGAGGCCGTCGCCACCGCCGACTTCACCGCCCGCCAGGCCGGTGTGGTGGCCGGCCTGCGGATCGCCGAGGCGGTCGTCTCGCTGATCTGCGAGGAGGAGTTCGAGGTCGAGCGGCACGTCCAGGACGGCGACCGGGTCGAGGCCGGCCAGGTGCTGCTGTCGGTCCGCTCCCGCACCCGCGACCTGCTCACCGCCGAGCGCAGCGCGCTCAACCTGCTCTGCCACCTGTCCGGCATCGCCACCGCGACCCGCGCCTGGGCCGACGCCCTGGAGGGCACCGGCGCCGTCGTCCGGGACACCCGCAAGACGACCCCGGGCCTGCGCGCGCTGGAGAAGTTCGCGGTGCGCTGCGGCGGCGGCGCCAACCACCGGATGGCCCTGTCCGACGCCGCCCTGGTCAAGGACAACCACGTGGTCGCGGCCGGCGGCGTCGCCGAGGCCTTCCGGGCCGTCAAGGCCGCCTACCCCGACCTGCCGGTCGAGATCGAGGTCGACACCCTGGAGCAGATCCCGCCGGTGCTGGCGGCCGGGGCCGACCTGATCCTGCTGGACAACTTCACCGTCCCGCAGCTGAAGGAGGCCGTCGAGCTGGTGGCCGGCCGGGCGAAGCTGGAGGCCTCCGGCGGCCTGACCCTGGCCACCGCGCGCGAGGTCGCCCAGACTGGTGTCGACTACCTGGCGGTGGGCGCGCTCACCCACTCCTCGCCGATCCTGGACATCGGCCTCGACCTGCGCGCCTGACCCTCGTCCCGACTCGCAGAAAGCGCCCCATGCTCCTCACCATCGACGTCGGCAACACCCAGACCACGCTCGGCCTGTTCGACGGCGAGGACGTGGTGGAACATTGGCGGATCTCGACCGATTCGCGCCGCACGGCCGATGAACTGGCAGTGCTGCTACAGGGGTTGATGGGCAACCACACCGCGGTCCGGGAGGCCGCGGTGGAGGGCCTGGCGATCTGCTCGTCCGTTCCCGCCGTGCTCCACGAGCTGCGCGAGGTGACCCGCCGCTACTACGGCGACGTCCCCGCGGTGATCGTGGAGCCCGGCGTGAAGACCGGGGTGCACGTCCTGATGGACAACCCCAAGGAGGTCGGCGCCGACCGGATCGTCAACGCCCTGGCCGCCAACCACCTGTACGGCGGCCCGTGCATCGTGGTCGACTTCGGCACCGCCACCACCTTCGACGCCGTCAACGCCCGCGGCGACTACGTGGGCGGCGCGATCGCCCCCGGCATCGAGATCTCGGTCGAGGCGCTCGGCCTGCGCGGCGCCCAACTGCGCAAGATCGAGCTGGCCAAGCCCCGCAACGTGATCGGCAAGAACACCGTCGAGGGCATGCAGTCCGGCATCCTGTACGGCTTCGCGGGCCAGGTCGACGGCCTGGTCGACCGGATGGCCAAGGAGCTGTCCAAGGACCCGGACGACGTCCAGGTGATCGCCACCGGCGGGCTGGCCCCCCTGGTCCTCGGCGAGGCCTCCACCATCGACGTGCACGAGCCCTGGCTCACCCTGATCGGCCTGCGCCTGGTCTTCGAGCGCAACCGCCCGGCCTGACCGGCCCCCAGGGCCCACCGTCGGGGGGGGGCCGGCCCGGGGGGGGGGGGGGGCGCGCCGCCGCCCCCCCCCCCCCCCCCCCCCGCCGCCCGGGCGCGCGGGGGGGGGGGGGGGGGCCGGGAC
>NZ_JBHWIR010000028.1:28703-54157 GCF_042731835.1 Kitasatospora sp. NPDC059817
GCGCCCCCCCCCCCCGCCCCCCCCCCCCCCCCCGCCCCCCCCGCGGCCCCCCCGGGCGCGCGGGGGGGGCCCCCGACGCGCGTCCTCCCCCCACCCCCGCGGCCGATTCCGCCGGGCCGAACGTGGGGCGTCGGCGCGACGCTACCGACAAATCGGATATTCCTCACGTAGTGTCAGCCCATGCCTACGCCACACGGATCGCGCGGCGGCATGGCCTTCAGCGCCGACGAAGTCCGCGTGCTGCGCCGCGCCCTCGCCCAAGCCCTGCACCCCGCCGTCCCCGTCCACCTCCAGCTCCCCGACCGTCCGGTGTTCGCCGGGCCGGGCGCCGAGCTGTGGGCGGAGGACGTCCAGGACGCGCTGCGTCTGACCGAGGCGATCGACGAGGCCGTCCAGGAGGGCGGCCGGCTGCGCGCCTTCCTGCTCGCCGACCTCGGGCGCTACCGGGCAGCCCTGCCCGGCAGTGCCCCCGGCTACCTGGAACGCCTGGAGGAGGCCGTGACCGACGGCTACCTGCCCGGCCCGGAGGACCTCACCGCGCTGCGCGGACTGACCCGCCAGCCGTGCGGCCACGGCGAACGCGCCCGCCGCTCCCGGCTGGCCGGCCGCTGCCACGCGCTGGCCGAGGCCGCCGTCCGCGAGCGGCTCGCCCTCACCACCGGGCAGCACCGCCACCTCGTCGTCGTACCGAGCCCCGCCGCACCCCCGAGCAGTCTCCCCACCCCTGTTGGAGGACGGATCACGATGAGCAGCACCGACTCCCCCGCCGAGCGGCCCACCGCCCCCCAGAACCCGCCCCGCCCGCACCGGATGCCCACCCCGGCCGAACTCTTCGGGCGCCGCCCCAAGCCCCCCGCCCACCCCGCGCCCCCGGCCGCCCCGGATCCCGACGAGATCGAACTCGCCACCGGCACCGGCTGAGCCGCCCGCGCCCGAGGAGGGGGACCGCCGACGCGGTCCCCCTCCTGCGTTATCCCGTGGCGGAGCACGGTGTGTGGCTGGCTACCCTTGTGGGGTGAGCGATCAGAGCCCCATCCCCGCGACCGACGACCTTCCCGAGCAGATGCGCGTCCGGCGCGAGAAGCTGGACCGGCTCCGGGCGGCCGGTGTCGACCCCTACCCGGTCGGCTTCCCCCGCACCAGCACCATCGCGGACCTGCGCGCCAAGCACCCCGACCTGGAGCCCGACACCGCGACCGGTGAGCGGGCCGGCGTCACCGGCCGGGTGATCCTCTCCCGCACCGGCGGCAAGCTCTGCTTCGCCACGCTGCGCGACGGCACCGGCGACCTCCAGGTGATGTTCTCCCTGGACAAGCTGGGAGCGGAGCGGCTGGCGGCCTGGAAGACGGACATCGACCTGGGCGACCAGGTCGGCGTCGAGGGCGAGGTGATCACCTCCAAGCGCGGCGAGCTGTCCGTGATGGTGGACCGCTGGGAGCTCACCGCCAAGTGCCTGCGCCCGCTGCCGGACAAGCACAAGGGCCTGACCGACCCGGAGGCCCGGGTCCGCCAGCGGTACGTCGACCTGATCGTCAACCCCGAGGCCCGCGAGATCCTGCACCTGCGCAGCAAGGTGGTCCGCTCGATCCGCCGCACCTACGAGGACCGCGGCTACATCGAGGTCGAGACCCCGATGCTGCAGCCGGTGCACGGCGGCGCCAACGCCCGCCCGTTCAAGACGCACATCAACGCGTACGACATCGACCTCTACATGCGCATCGCCCCCGAGCTGTACCTCAAGCGGTTGGTGGTCGGCGGCGCCGAGAAGGTCTTCGAGATCAACCGCAACTTCCGCAACGAGGGCGCGGACTCCACCCACAACCCGGAGTTCACCTCGCTGGAGTCGTACGAGGCGTACGGCGACTACGACACCCAGGCCGAGCTGATCCGCGAGACGATCGTCAACGCGGCCCGGGACGCGCTGGGCACCACGGTGATCAAGGGCCTGGACGCGCACGGCGTGGAGCACGAGATCGACCTGGCCGAGCCGTGGGAGGAGGTCTCCGTCTACCCGGGCATCTCCGCCCGCCTGGGCGTCGAGGTCACCCCGGAGACCGGCGTCGAGGAGCTGCGCAAGCTGGCCTTCGACCACGGCATCCCGTTCGACAAGGACTGGGGCCACGGTCAGATCGTGCTGGAGATGGTCGAGCGCCTGCTGGAGGAGAACGCCGTCCGGCCGACCTTCATCAAGGACTACCCGACCGAGGTCTCCCCGCTGACCCGCCAGCACCGCTCGGTGCCGGGCGTGGCCGAGAAGTGGGACCTGGTGATCTTCGGTACCGAGATCGGCACCGCCTACTCCGAGCTGGTCGACCCGGTCGAGCAGCGCGCCCGCCTGACCGCGCAGTCCCTGCTGGCGGCCGGCGGCGACGTCGAGGCGATGCAGATCGACGAGGACTTCCTGCGGGCCCTGGAGTACGCGATGCCGCCGACCGGCGGCCTCGGCCTCGGGGTGGACCGCCTGATCATGCTGCTGACCGGCAAGAACATCCGGGAGACCGTGCTCTTCCCGCTGGTGAAGCCGGAGGCGAAGGCTTCCGCCGCGACGGCGGAGAAGACCGAGGAGGAGTGACTGATGGACTACGTCAGCGCGATCGTGCCGCCGCTGGTCATGGCGATCGGCTTCGGATTCCTGGTGCGGGCCATCATCCGCAGCCAGGGCGGAGCCCAGAAGGCCAAGGAAGACCTCGACTGACCCGCGAGCGAACCCGCGACTGACACCGTCAGCCGCCGAACCACCGACGCGCCGCCATTCCCGATTCCGGGGGTGGCGGCGCGCCGGTTTGGCGCACTTCACAAGATTTGCCCCATTCACTCCCTATCCTGGCCGCACTATGGTCCGGCAACTCGGTGAACTTGAGAACGCCATCATGACCCGGGTGTGGCAGTGGAACCGACCGGTGACGGTTCGCGAGGTTCTCCTGGATCTGCAGTCGGAACGCGAAATCGCGTACACCACGGTGATGACCGTCCTGGACAAGCTCCACAGAAAGGGCTGGCTGCGCCGCGAGCGGGTCGGCCGGGCCTATCGATATGACCCGGTCTCGTCCCGCGAGGCGTACACCGCGGCGCTGATGAACGACGCGTGGGCCACCAGTGACAATCCGGCCGCGGCCCTGGTGCACTTCTTCGGCCTGATGTCGCCCGGCCAGCGCGAGGCACTGCGGGACGCCTTGCGGGTCGCCGCTCTGTTCCCGTCGGATCCGGCCCCCGCCGAATCCGCGGAGCCGGGACCGGATACCGGGGAGACCCCGCCGGGCGCGACACGATAACGTCCCGGCCATGGAGGTCACCATCCGCCGTGCGCGGACCACGGACGTGCGGACCGTACGCGGGCTCATCGACGCCTACTCACGCAACGGCATTCTGCTCGACAAGCCCACAGTCACACTGTTCGAATCCGTCCAGGAGTTCTGGGTCGCCGAACGCGACGACACCGGTGCGGTGGTGGCCTGCGGCGCCCTGCACGTGATGTGGGAGGACCTGGCCGAAGTCCGCACGCTCGCCGTCGATCCGTCCTGCCGGGGCTTCGGGGTCGGACATCTGCTGCTGGAGAAGCTGCTGCAGACCGCACGCTGGCTCGGCGTCCGTCGGATTTTCTGCTTGACGTTCGAGGTTCCGTTCTTCGCGAAACACGGTTTCGTCGAGATCGGTGAGCTTCAGGAAACCGATGATGGTACGACAGACCCGGCGGCGATCGCTACGGATGTCTATGAAGAACTTCTCCGCTCGTACGATGAAGGTGTCGCGGAGTTCCTTGACCTGGAGCGGGTGAAGCCCAACACACTGGGCAACTCGCGCATGCTGCTGCACCTCTGAGCGGCTCCGCGCCGGTCAAGGGTTTGTGTTTTCCGGAGAAAGGCGCTTTCCTTTCCTTAGGCAATGGGTCGTTTAGCGGAAAGGGAAGCCCGTGGCACAGAGGGTGCAGGTCATTCTTGAAGACGATCTCGACGGTGGTTCGGCGGACGAGACGGTGACGTTCGCGCTCGACGGCGTTGCCTACGAGATCGACCTGAAGAGCGCCAACGCGGACAAGCTGCGCGGTCTGCTGGCGCCGTACGTGGAGAAGGGCCGCAAGCAGAGCGGCCGGCTCGCCGGCCCGCGGCGCCCGGGTCGCGGCACCGCGCCGCGCCCCTCCGGCAGCGCGCCGGACACCGCGAAGATCCGCGCGTGGGCCAAGGAGCAGGGCATGGAGGTCAACGACCGCGGCCGGGTGCCGAGCACCGTCCGCGAGGCCTACGACAAGGCCAACGCGTCCTGACCCCGGCGCCGCCGGAACGCCGGAGCGGATGCGGGGCCCCGGCGGCCGCACACGGCGCCGACGACACACGCGCGGGGCGCGGAGGACTCTCCTCCGCGCCCCGCGGCGCGCACCCCGGGGGCCGCGGCGCCACCGGTACCGGGGGGCGTCCGGGGCGCGGGCTCGGGCGGCGGAACAATCACGAGCTGTGCAACGCTGTAAGGGCGAAGCGGTAACGCCGGCACCACCGGGCGGCGTACCTGCCGCACCGGCCGTGCCGAACCGCCGTCGCCGCGACGCGACTTCTCGCCAGGCGAACACCGCCACCGCGGAAACTGCGCGAGAAGCGCCCCGATACCGGGTATGAATGCAGGTGGACGGGTTCTCGGACCCGTCCAGGGGCAGCATGCGTGACCGGCCGGAGACGGCCCGGCTCCGCCCCGGCGGTTCTTGTTCGCCGATGGCGTAGCGGTATCCGGTGCATCCGGGCCACCTGTGGGAACACCGTTTCCCAGCATCAGGTTGGGATTGGTGTCGGATGGTCGCGCAGCATCTCGCTCCCGTACCGGGGAGTGAATCCGTGGGCCGCGCCGCTGAGCGGGACTAGCATGCGGAAGGACAGGGCGGGGACCGACCCCGAACTGCCCGACCGCTCTGAGGAGCGATAAACGATGTTCGAGAGGTTCACCGACCGCGCGCGGCGGGTTGTCGTCCTGGCTCAGGAAGAAGCCCGGATGCTCAACCACAACTACATCGGCACCGAGCACATCCTCCTGGGTCTGATCCACGAGGGCGAGGGCGTCGCCGCCAAGGCCCTGGAGAGCCTCGGGATTTCCCTTGAGGCCGTGCGCCAGCAGGTCGAGGAGATCATCGGCCAGGGGCAGCAGGCCCCGTCCGGCCACATTCCCTTCACCCCGCGGGCGAAGAAGGTCCTGGAGCTGTCGCTCCGGGAGGCGCTGCAGCTCGGCCACAACTACATCGGCACCGAGCACATCCTGCTCGGTCTGATCCGCGAGGGCGAGGGCGTCGCCGCCCAGGTCCTGGTCAAGCTGGGCGCCGACCTCAACCGGGTGCGCCAGCAGGTCATCCAGCTGCTCTCCGGCTACCAGACCGGTGGCGGCAAGGAGTCGGCCACGGCCGGCGGGCCCGCCGAGGGCACCCCGTCGACCTCACTGGTCCTGGACCAGTTCGGCCGCAACCTCACCCAGGCCGCCCGCGAGGCCAAGCTCGACCCGGTCATCGGGCGCGAGAAGGAGATCGAGCGGGTCATGCAGGTGCTGTCCCGCCGCACCAAGAACAACCCGGTCCTGATCGGCGAGCCCGGCGTGGGCAAGACCGCCGTGGTCGAGGGCCTGGCGCAGGCGATCGTCAAGGGCGAGGTCCCGGAGACGCTCAAGGACAAGCAGCTCTACACGCTGGACCTGGGCGCCCTGGTGGCCGGCTCGCGCTACCGCGGTGACTTCGAGGAGCGCCTGAAGAAGGTGCTCAAGGAGATCCGCACCCGCGGCGACATCATCCTGTTCATCGACGAGCTGCACACCCTGGTCGGCGCGGGCGCCGCCGAGGGCGCCATCGACGCCGCCAGCATCCTCAAGCCGATGCTGGCCCGCGGCGAGCTGCAGACCATCGGTGCCACCACCCTGGACGAGTACCGCAAGCACCTGGAGAAGGACGCCGCGCTGGAGCGCCGCTTCCAGCCGATCCAGGTCGCCGAGCCGTCGCTGCCGCACACCATCGAGATCCTCAAGGGTCTGCGCGACCGCTACGAGGCCCACCACCGGGTCTCCATCACGGACTCCGCGCTGGTCGCCGCCGCCACCCTGGCCGACCGCTACATCTCGGACCGCTTCCTGCCGGACAAGGCGATCGACCTGATCGACGAGGCCGGCTCCCGAATGCGCATCCGCCGGATGACCGCGCCGCCGGACCTGCGCGAGTTCGACGAGAAGATCGCCGACGTGCGCCGCGAGAAGGAGAGCGCGATCGACGCGCAGGACTTCGAGAAGGCCGCGTCCCTGCGCGACGACGAGAAGCAGCTCCTCCAGGCCAAGGCCAAGCGCGAGAAGGAGTGGAAGGCCGGCGACATGGACGTCGTCGCGGAGGTCAACGAGGAGCTCATCGCCGAGGTCCTGGCCACCGCCACCGGCATCCCGGTCTTCAAGCTGACCGAGGAGGAGACCTCGCGGCTGCTGCGCATGGAGGACGAGCTGCACAAGCGCGTCATCGGCCAGAAGGACGCCATCAAGGCGCTCTCCCAGGCCATCCGGCGCACCCGTGCGGGCCTCAAGGACCCGAAGCGCCCCGGCGGCTCGTTCATCTTCGCCGGCCCGTCCGGCGTCGGTAAGACCGAGCTGTCCAAGACGCTCGCCGAGTTCCTCTTCGGCGACGAGGACGCGCTGATCGCGCTCGACATGTCCGAGTTCTCCGAGAAGCACACCGTCTCCCGGCTCTTCGGTTCGCCCCCCGGGTACGTGGGCTACGAGGAGGGCGGCCAGCTGACCGAGAAGGTCCGCCGCAAGCCGTTCTCCGTCGTCCTCTTCGACGAGGTCGAGAAGGCCCACCCGGACATCTTCAACTCGCTGCTGCAGATCCTGGAGGACGGTCGCCTGACCGACTCCCAGGGCCGCGTGGTCGACTTCAAGAACACCGTCATCATCATGACGACCAACCTCGGCACCCGGGACATCTCCAAGGGATTCAACCTGGGCTTCGCGGCCACGGGTGACTCCACGACCGGGTACGAGCGGATGAAGGCGAAGGTCGGCGAGGAGCTCAAGCAGCACTTCCGCCCCGAGTTCCTGAACCGCGTCGACGACATCGTGGTGTTCCACCAGCTGTCCGAGGAAGACATCATCCAGATCGTCGACCTGATGATCGACAAGGTGGACGGCCGCCTCAAGGACAAGGACATGGGCCTGGAGCTCAGCGTCGAGGCCAAGAAGCTGCTGGCCAAGCGCGGCTACGACCCGATCCTGGGTGCCCGGCCGCTGCGTCGCACCATCCAGCGCGAGATCGAGGACCACCTCTCCGAGAAGATCCTCTTCGGCGAGCTGCGGGCCGGCCACATCGTGGTCGTCGGTGTCGAGGGTGAGGGCAAGGAGGCCAAGTTCACCTTCCGCGGTGAGGAGAAGTCGGCCGTCGCGGACACCCCGGCCGAGGTCGCCTCGTCCGGTCCGGACCTGACGAAGTAGCAACATTTAACAGACAACTTCACAGCTACCGAGCCCCCGGCGTCCGCGCCGGGGGCTCGGTGCGTTCCGGCCGGCCGGACCGGGGGTGCCCGTGGGCGAGGGCGGATGGCCTCGCGGCGGGCTGGTGCGGGTGCGTCCGATTTCTCAGTAAGCTTTAACGGACATACGGTTGACATATGGTCAGCTGATGGGAAGTTGCGCAGGATAGCGCCGTGGCCATGTCATGGTCAAGGGCTATCTTTTTTGTCCACGCTTGTATCAAATGACGTCCACCTGTCTTTCATTTTGGTTTGCCGGGCTTTGGCCAAGAGCTGGCCCCGGTCGGGGAGGACGTCACAACTTTGAAGAACATCAGGAGATCCGCTGCGGCTGCCACGGCCGCAGCGGTCATAGTCGCGCTCGGCGCGGGCCTGTTCCCGGCCACCGCCGTCGCCGCGGGCTCGGCTCCCGCACCCAGGGACCCGGCCGACGCCGTCCAGTCCGCCAACATCGAGCACAACCTGCCGGGCCCGCTGACCGAGAAGGTCGAGGCCGAGCAGAAGGCCGCCACCGAGCAGCTGATCGCGGGCACCGCCCAGGTCGAGCAGCACAACGGCAGCAGCAGCATCAAGCTGGGCAAGGACAAGTACGTGGAGCTCGGTCGCGAGCGCACGGACAAGATCTTCACCATCCTCGTCGACTTCGGCGACCAGGTGGACAACACCACCAAGACCGCAGACGGCAAGGTCATGTACGGCGGTGAGGCCGGCCCGAAGCACAACGAGATCGAGAAGCCGGACCGCGCCAACGACAACTCGACCGCCTGGCAGGCCGACTACAACCAGCAGCACTTCCAGGAGCTGTACTTCTCCAAGGACAAGCCCTCGCTGAAGACCTTCTACGAGAAGCAGTCCTCGGGCCGCTACTCGGTCGACGGCGTGGTCTCGGACTGGGTGCGGGTGCCGTGGAACGAGGCCCGGTACGGCTCGGACTACTGCGGCTCCAACGTCTGCGACAGCGCCCAGGACCTGATCCGCGACGCCGTGGACATCTGGTACAAGGACCAGATCGCCAAGGGCCAGACCAAGGAGCAGCTCAAGGCCACCCTGGCGTCGTACGACCAGTGGGACCGCTACGGTTCCCACAACGACGGGAACTTCAACCAGCCCGACGGGTACATCGACCACTTCCAGATCGTGCACGCCGGTGAGGACAAGTCGGCCGGCGGCGGCAAGCAGGGCAGCAAGGCCCTGTGGGCCCACCGCGCGTACGCCTACGGCAACCTGAACGGCCAGGCGGGCCCGGCCGACAACAAGCTCGGCGGCGTCCAGGTCGGCGACTCCGGCTTCTGGATCGGCGACTACACGATGCAGCCGGAGAACGGCGGCCTCGGCGTCTTCGCCCACGAGTACGGCCACGACCTCGGTCTGCCGGACCTCTACGACACCGCCGGCACCGGCATCGACAACTCGGTCGGCTTCTGGTCGCTGATGTCCTCCGGTTCCTGGCTGGGCGAGGGCAAGGGCGCCATCGGCGACATGCCGAACGACCTCGACGCCTGGAGCAAGCTCAAGCTCGGCTGGCTGAAGTTCGACAAGGCCAAGGCCGGCACCGAGTCGACCCACCACATCGGCCCGGTCGAGTACAACAGCAGCCTCCCGCAGGCCCTGGTCGTCGAGCTGCCGAAGAAGACCATCCCCACCGACATCAACAAGCCCGCTTCGGGCAAGAGCGAGTGGTGGAGCGGCAGCGCCGACAACCTGAACGTCACGCTCACCCGTGACATCGACCTGACCGGCAAGACCAAGGCCAGCCTGAACGCCAAGGCCTGGTACGAGCTGGAGGCGAACTTCGACTACGCCTTCGCCGAGGTCTCCACCGACGGCGGCACCAACTGGACCGCCCTGGACGGCACCTGGAACGGCAAGCCGATCACGAAGGACGCCGGCGGCCGCGCGGCCCTGACCGGCCTCACCGCCGCCTGGGGCGACGTGTCCTTCTCGCTGGACGCCTACGCCGGCAAGGCCGTCAAGGTCCGCTTCCACAACACCACCGACGGTGGCCTGCACTACCGCGGCTTCGCCGTCGACGACATCTCGGTGACCGCCGACGGTTCGACGATCTTCAGCGACGACGTCGAGAACGGTGACAACGGCTGGGTGGCCAAGGGCTTCACCCGCTTCGCCGGCAGCTACACCAAGGACTACGGGCAGTACTACATCGCGGAGAACCGCCAGTACGTCTCGTTCGACCAGACCCTGAAGACCGGCCCGTACAACTTCGGTTGGGGCAACAGCCGGCCGAAGTGGGTCGAGTACTACCCGTACCAGCCCGGTCTGCTGATCTGGTTCTGGGACGAGTCGCAGCCCAACAACAACGTCAGCGCCCACCCGGGCCACGGTCTGATCCTGCCGATCGACTCGCACCCGACCCCGCTCAAGTGGAGCGACGGCGCCCTGCTGCGTCCGCGCATGCAGGGTTACGACTCGACCTTCGGCTCGCGCAAGACCAGCCAGCTGACCCTGCACAAGAACGGCGTCGAGACGATCGTCCCGAAGGCCAAGGGTGTCGACGAGTTCTCGGACCTGAAGTCGTGGTGGTCCAAGGACAACCCGTACAGCGGCGTGGACGTCCCGAAGACCGGTACCAGCATCGAGGTCGAGAACGAGTCCTCGAACTACCTGGAGACCTGGATCCGGGTCCGCCCGGTCGACAACTGATCGGTCGAGCAGTAGCGATCAGCCTGTGACCAGGCGGTTCTGACCCACCACGTCCGGCCCGTCCCCGCATCGCGCGGGGGCGGGCCGGACGCTTTCCGGTCAGGCCCCGCCGCGGCTCCCGCCGGCCCCGGCGCCCCGGGCCGGCAGCCGGCCCAGGAAGGCGGCGGCCGCCTCGGCGACGTCCGCCGCCGTCCAGTCGAGCGCGGACGCCGACACCGTGACCTCCGTCATCGCCAGGCCCGGCAGGTCCCGCTCGCGCCAGCCGCCGAACAGGGCGACCCCGGTCTCCTCCGCCAGCCCCAGCCCGGCCTCGTCCAACTCCCCGGCGGCGTACGGCAGCCAGAGCTGGAACTGGTGGGTGTGCGGCGAGGCCGGGTGCACCCGGGCGCCGGGGACCGCCGCGAAGGCCGCGTCCAGCGCCTCGGCGACCACCTTGGCGTGCGTCACGTACCCCTCCAGCAGCGGGAGTCGGGCATCCAGGCCGGCCAGCGCGGCGAGCGCCGCCGGCCACTGCTGGTAGAGCTGGCCGCCGTACCGGTGCCGCCAGGCCTTGGCGGTGCGGACGAAGCCCCGCGAACCGGCCAGCGCGGCGCCGCTGATGCCGCCGAGCGTCTTGTAGAAGGACACGTAGACCGAGTCGGCCAGCGCGACGATCTCCGGCAGCGGGTGCCCGAGGTGGAACACCGACTCCCAGATCCGGGCACCGTCCAGGTGCAGGGCCGCGCCGCACTCCTCCCGGACGACCCCGGCCAGCGCCGCCAGCTCCGCCCAGTCGGGCAGCACGAAGCCGGCCTCGCGCAGCGGCAGCTCCAGGCTGAGCGCGGCGTACGGCTCGTCGAAGGAGCGCAGCTCCGCGACGGTGGGCTGGCGCGGGGCCATGGTCGGCCAGACGCTGCGCAGGCCGGTCAGCACGCCGAGCGCGTGCCGCTCGTGCTGGTCGGTGTGGGCCAGCGGGTGGGTCGCGACGGTGCGCAGCCCGGCCGCCTCGGCGTGGATCCGCAGGGCGACCTGCTGGGCCATGGTGCCGGTGGGGAAGAAGGCCGCGTCCTCGGTGCCGAGCAGGTCGGCGACCGTGCGTTCCAGGGTGCGGACCACGCCGTCGCCGTACTGGTCCGGGCGGTGGTCCAGGTCGCGGCCGCCGCCCTCCCCCGCGAGGGCGGCGAGGCGTTCGCGCATGCTCTGCGGCCGGTCGCCGGACAGGATCCGCTCGCAGCCGCGCAGGGCGGCGAAGCGGCGGTCCGGCAGGCTCGGGCGGTCATTGCCGTCGAGGTCTTCGCTCCTGTTGCCATACATGCGTCGATGGTCCCCCAGCGGGCCCGCCAGGTCAGCGGGGCGGACGGCGGAAAGGGGTGTGCGGCCGACCCAAACCCTGGACGGGCGTGGCGCTGGTCACACCGGCCGGGCTCCCGCCGGGCGCGGTACGACCGGCGGTAGTAGCCCGGCTGCGGGCGCGGGCGGCCTGCCGCGGGCCGGTGGCAGACGATCGGATCTCATGATCATTACTCCGTCAGCTTGAATCTCCGGCGCAACGCCGACTACACGCCGTAGTACGTCACGCCGTTTGGGACTCCGCTCGGTGACCGTTACACCTGAGTGGTCCCCCGCTCAGCACGCGCCCGAACGGGCACTTCGTGCTGCCCTCGTCCACCGTGAGGTACGGCTACCGATGTCCTCTGTCCCGCCCGTGGGGCCGGTCCTGCGCCGGCTCGCCGCCCGTACGGCGGCCCAGGCGGCGGCCTGGCAGCCCCGGCTCGGCCATGCCGCCCGCACCCATGCCGCGCCGCTGCGCGCGCTCGCCGCGCCCCGGCACCCGCAGGCCGGCGGGCACCCGCAGGCCGAACGGGAGCGCGCGGTGGTCGCCGCCGGGGCGGCCGCGGTGCTGCTCGCCGGCGCGCTGCTGGTGGCCGCGCCCGGCAGCGCCTCGGCACAGACCGTCCGGCCCACCACGCCCGGCAGCTCGGCCTTCACCGCGCCGCAGGCCGCCGTGCCCAGCCCGGGGCTGGTCCAGGTGGCCGGACCGAGCCCGTACCGACTCCCGAACGACGGCGACTCGGCGCAGGAGTTCGTGGCGGTGGCCGCCAACCTGCTGCCGGTGGAGCCGCCCGTCGCCGGCGCGCCGGCCGAGGCCCCCGCGCCGGGGCCCGAGGCCGCGCCCGCACCGGAGCCGGCTCCGGCTCCGGCTCCGGAGTGGTCGGCCCCGGTACCGGACGCGCCGACCAGCAATCCGTACGGGGCGGCCAACTCCGAGTACGCCGCCGGATACCACACCGGGGTGGACTTCGCGGTCGACCCGGGCACGCCGCTGCTGGCGGTCGGGAACGCGACGGTGGTGTCGGCCGGCTGGGACGGCTCGTACGGCAAGGAGGTCGTGCTGCGGCTGGCGGACGGGCACTACGCGCAGTACGCGCACCTGTCCTCGCTCGGGGTCACGACCGGGGACCAGGTGTCGGCCGGCGAGCAGATCGGGCGGTCCGGGAGCACCGGCAACTCGACCGGGCCCCATCTGCACTTCGAGATCCGCACCAGCAACCGCTACGGCGCGGTGGTGAACCCGATCGCGTTCCTCGCGGGGCACGGCGTCACCGACTTCTGAGTCCGGCCCCGGCTACCGGTCCGCCCGACTGCCCGCCCGTCCGCCCGTCCGCTCAGGAGTGGGCGGGGGCCGGGGGGCCGATCCGGCCACCGATCTCCAGCGCGATCTCCCGGGCCGCCCCGATCGCGTCCTCCAGGGTGGCCGCCGGCGGCCAGGACTCGCCCCACACGTTGTCGCCGTGGTCGCAGTCCGCGGTGTCCTGCTTGAGCAGGAACATCGCCGAGTGGACGGTGAACAGCGACATCGTGGCGCGCAGCCGCTCCCGGAAGTCGGCGTCCGGCCCGTGCACCAGCTGGATCATCGTGATCATGCGGTCCTTGAACGCCAACCCGGCCGCGGACTCGCGCAGCGCGGGCTGGTTCTCGTGGAAGAAGCGCAGCAGCGGCGCCCGCTCGGCCATCCCGTCCGCGAAGCGGCGGATCAGCTCGTCGCGCATCTCCGGGCTCCAGGACTGCTGCCGGCCCCACGCGATGGTCTCGTCGATCGGCGCGGCCATCCGCTCCACGATGCCCAGGACGATGTCGTCCTTGGTCTTGAAGTGGTAGTAGAGCGCGGCCTTGGTGACGCCGAGGCGGTCGGCGATCTCGCGCAGCGAGGTCTGCTCGTAGCCCTGCTCGGAGAAGAGCTCCAGGGACACCTCGATGATGCGGGACCGCGTGTCGCTGCGGGGGCTGTGCGGAGTGCCCATGGCCTGCCTCATGAGTGCGTCGGTGACTGCTGCGGACCCCGGTGGCGTCCGCCCCGGGCCTATTCTCCCTGCCCAGGCAGCCGGGCGGGAAACTGGCTTGACGACCGGCTAGTAAACAACTTACCGTGCCGACGGTCCACAAACTAGCCGGGCGTCAAGTAAGTGAATCACTGCGCGGCCTCCGCCCGTCCGAAACACCCCTCCGGGAGACACCACCTCATGTCACAGTCCAAGACCACCGGCCCGGTACCGGAGGAGAAGTCAGCCGAGGAGGAGCAGCCGCGGTCACCCCGCGAGATCCGCCTCGTCATGGTCGGCCTGGTCGTCACCATGCTGCTGGCCATGCTCGACAACCTGATCGTCGGCACCGCGATGCCGACCATCGTCGGCGACCTCGGCGGCGCCGAGCACCGGTCCTGGGTGGTCACCGCCTACACCCTGACCACCGCCGCCTCCACCCCGATCTGGGGCAAGCTCGGCGACATGTACGGCCGCAAGGGCAGCTTCCTCACCTCGATCGTGATCTTCCTGGTGGGCTCGGCACTGTCCGGTCTGTCGCAGAACATGACCGAGCTGATCGGCTTCCGCGCCGTACAGGGCCTGGGTGCCGGCGGTCTGATGGTCGGCGTCATGTCGATCATGGGCGCACTCGTCCCGCCGCGCGACCGCGGCAAGTACCAGGGCATGTTCGCCGCGGTGATGGCCCTCGCCACCGTCGGCGGCCCGCTGGTCGGCGGCTTCATCACCGACCACCTGAGCTGGCACTGGACCTTCTACATCAACCTGCCGCTCGGCGTGGTCGCGCTCGCCGTGGTCATCGTCACCCTGAAGCTGCCGAAGGTCCGCAACACGGCCCGGATCGACTACCTGGGCGCGATATTGCTCACCACCGGCATCACCTCGCTGGTGCTGATGACCACCTGGGGCGGCCAGCAGTACGCCTGGGGCTCCAATGAGATCCTCGGCCTGATCGCGCTCTCCGTCGCCTCGCTGATCGGCTTCTGCTACGTGGAGCAGCGTGTCGAGGAGCCGATGCTGCCGCTGGCCCTGTTCAAGAACCTGAACTTCACCCTGGTCTCGATCATCGGCTTCATCGTCGGCTTCGTGATGTTCGGCTCGACCTTCTTCCTGCCGTTCTACCAGCAGATCGTCCAGGGTGCCTCGGCGACCAACTCCGGTCTGCTGCTGATGCCGTTGATGTTCGGCATGCTGGTGGTCTCGCTGGTGGTCGGCCAGGCCGTCACCAGGACCGGGAAGTACCGGATCTACCCGATCATCGGCACCATCGTGATGACCGGTGGCATGATCCTGCTCTCCACCATGGGCGTCGGGACCAGCAGCTTCACCTCGGCCTGCTGGATGGTCGTGCTCGGCGCCGGCATGGGCTTCCTGATGCAGATCACCATGCTGGTCGCCCAGAACAGCGTCGAGCTCAAGGACATGGGCGTGGCCAGCTCCACCGCCACCCTGTTCCGCACCATCGGCGGCTCCTTCGGTGTCGCGCTGTTCGGCGCGCTGTTCAACAACCGGGTGAAGGACACCATGACCGCGCGGCTGGGCGAGCAGGCCTCGGCCGGCGGCGGGGCCAAGGACCCGGGCGAGATGAGCCCGGCCGAACTGCGCAAGCTGCCGGAGCACGTCCAGGACGCCTTCCACCACGCGGTGTCCAACGGCACTCACACCGTCTTCCTGTGGGGCGCCGGGTTGGCCGTGGTCGCGATCGCCGCCGCGGTGTTCATGCGCGAGGTGCCGCTGCGCGGTACCGGCACGGGCAAGGCGGACAAGTCCGCCGAGGCCTCGCTGGAGGCGGCGGCCGTCTGACCGCCCTCCCGCCGACACGACGGCGCCCCCGGAGGAATCCTCCGGGGGCGCCGTCCCGCGTTCGTGGCCGACTACTCGTGGCCGACTACTGGGGAAGGCGGTAGACGCCCTGCTCGACGGGCTCCACCAGGCCGTCCGCGACCAGACCGTCCAGCGCCCGGGCCCGCTGCACCGCGTCCGGCCAGACCGCGTCCAGCCGGGCCTGCGGCACCGAGCCGTGCGACTCCCGCAGCACCGCGAGCAGCTTGCCGCGCACCTGCCGGTCCGTCCCCTCGTAGGTCTGGCCGCGCCGGGCCGGGCCCTCGTACGGCGGGCGGCCGGCCCGCTGCCAGGCGCAGTGGGCGAACAGCGGGCAGCCCCCGCACTCCGGGCCGCGCGCGGTGCAGACCAGCGCGCCCAGCTCCATCACGCCGACCGCCCAGGTGGCCGCGGTCTCGGCGTCGTCGGGCAGCAGCGCCGTCGCCGTGCGGCGCTCGGCGGCCGTGGTGGCCTGGGCCGGGTACTCGACGCCGGACACCGCGCGGGCGAACACCCGGCGGACGTTGGTGTCCAGCACCACGTGCCGCTGGCGGAAAGCGAAGGAGGCGACCGCGGCGGCCGTGTACTCCCCCACCCCGGGCAGCGAGAGCAGGGTGGCGTGGTCGTCCGGCACCTCGCCGCCGTGCTCCTCGGTGATCGCCACCGCGGCCGCGTGCAGCCGCAGCGCGCGGCGCGGGTAGCCGAGCCGGCCCCACATCCGGACCGCCTCGCCGGGCGCATCGGCCGCGAGGTCCGCCGGGGTGGGCCAGCGGGTCAGCCACGCCTCCCAGGCGGGCAGCACCCGCTTCACCGGGGTCTGCTGGAGCATGAACTCGCTCACCATGATCGCCCAGGGCGTCGCCTCGGGCGTCCGCCAGGGGAGGTCGCGCTTGTCGGCCTCGTACCAGTCGAGGACGGTCGCGTGCAGCAGCGGCAGCGGCATCGGCGGCCGGACGGCGTCCGGCGCGGCGCCTGCCGGGGGGACGGGGGCGGGGGTGACGGTGATGGCAGCCATGGCCCTTCGATCCTCCCATGTCGACGGGCGCGACCGAAGCGGAGAGAAGCGCTCCGGATACCCCCGTGGATCTCCCGGAAACTTACCGCTTCAGAGCTCCCTCGAACGGCGCAAATGGCGGATCATGTGAAGGAAGGGGCGACTGTGCGGTGTTGGTGCGTCAAGCGGCACACACAGTCTCGTAGAGTTTGGGCGTGCCCTCTCTGCGTCAACCCGTGGGACCGCTGCCGGCCTCGATCTACTGGCGTCGGCGCGTCGTCGTGCTCGTCGCCGTCGCGGCGGTCGCCGCCCTGATCGCCTGGCTGATGATCGATCAAGACGGGGGCGGTGACGGCGGCTCATCGAGCAAGGCCGCGCAGGCCGTTCCGTCCCAGAGCCAGACCCCCGCCCAGTCCATCACGCCCGGTGCGTCGCCGAGCGGCCCTGCGGCGCGCCCCGGCGGCGGCAGCGGCGGCAACGCGAGCGGCGGCCCGGTGGCCGGCTCCGGCGGCGGCGAGGTCAGCCTCAGCACCGGCGGCACCGGCGGCGGTGCCAACCCGGCTCCTGCCACCGGCGGGGGCACGGGTGGCGGCGCGGCGGCGGGCGGCGGTGCAGCCGGCAGTTCCGGCGGCGCGGGCGGCACGGGCGGCGGCGCCCCGGTGGTGAACACGCCCGAGGTGATGGCGCTTCCGGTCTGCGCCTCCTCGCAGGTCACCCTGGAGCTGGCCAGCGCGCAGAACTCGTACCAGCCCAAGGACAAGCCGCGGCTCTCGCTCACCGTGAAGAACGCCTCCGGCGCCAACTGCCGGGTGGACCTGGGCCGGGCGGCCTCCGCGATCACCGTGACCGCCAGCAACGGCGACCGGGTCTGGTCCTCCGGCGACTGCCCGTCCGACCGCGGCAGCAGCTGGGTGCAGATCCCGGCCAACAACGGCCTGACCGAGACGTTCACCTGGGACCGCAGCCGCAGCAAGCCGCAGTGCGCCACCGCCGACCCGGCGCCCCCCGCGGCGGGCACCTACCTGGTGGTCGCCGACCTCACCGGGCTCTCCGGCGGCCAGGTCTCGGCGCGCTCCTCGATCCGCCTGGACAGCTGAACCACCCTCAACTCGACTCGAAGCCCCCGGCCGACGCGGCCGGGGGCTTCGGCGCCTCACGGGCCGGTCGGGGTGCGCCGGTCGGGGTGGCTCGACGAGGGGGGACTCGACGGGGTGACTCGGCGGGGTGCACGACGGCCCCCGGGGCGTTCCCCGGGGGCCGTGCGCGGCGGTGCGTCAGGTCGGACGTGGCGCCTGGTCAGACGTAGCGCTCCAGGATGGACGATTCGGCCAGCCGGGACAGGCCCTCGCGGACCGAGCGGGCCCGGGTCTCGCCGACGCCCTCGACCGTCTGCAGGTCGTCGATGCTGGCGGCGAGCAGCTTCTGCAGGCCGCCGAAGTGCTCGACCAGGCGCTCTATCACCGTGTTGGGCAGGCGCGGGATCTTCGCCAGCAGCCGGTAGCCGCGCGGCGAGACCGCGGAGTCCAGCGACTCCGGGGAGCCCGAGTAGCCGAGCGCCTTGGCGACCGTCTGAAGGTCCAGCAGCTCGGCGTGGGTGAGCGCCTCCAGGTCGGCCAGCACCTCGTTGACCGTCCGGCCCTTCTTGGCGGCCCGCTCCGGGAAGTAGTCCCGGGCGACCAGTTCGCGCTCCGGCTCCACGCCCGCGATCAGCTCGTCCAGCTGGAGCGAGAGCAGCCGACCGTCGATGCCGAGTTCCAGCACGTAGCCGGCGATCTCGGTGGCGATCAGCCGGACCATCTCCAGCCGCTGGGCGACGGCGGTGACGTCCCGGACCGTCACCAGGTCCTCGATCTCCAGCGCCGACAGCGTGCCGGCCACCTCGTCCAGGCGCAGCTTGTAGCGCTCCAGGGTGGCCAGCGCCTGGTTGGCGCGGGACAGGACGGTGGTGGAGTCCTCCAGCACCCGGCGGGTGCCGTTGACGTACATCGCGATCAGCCGCATCGAGTGCGAGACCGCCACCACCGGGAAGCCGGTCTGCCGGTTGACCCGCTCCGCGGTGCGGTGGCGGGTGCCGGTCTCGTCGGTGGGGATGGTGGAGTCCGGCATCAGGTGCACGCCGGCCCGGACGATCTTGGTGATGTCCTTGTCCAGCACCACCGCGCCGTCCAGCTTGCACAGCTCGCGCAGCCGGGTCGCGGTGAACTCGACGTCCAGGACGAAGCCGCCGGTGCAGATCGACTCGACCGTCTTGTCGAAACCGAGCACGATCAGGCCGCCGGTGTTGGCCCGGAGCACCCGCTCCAGGCCATCGCGCAGCCCCGTGCCGGGTGCGATGGCACTGAGGGAGGCCCGCAGCAGGGCCTCCTCACGGGAGGCCTTGTCCGCCCCCCGGTCGCTGGCTGCCACGTGACTCCTCCGGTCGACCCCGTGCCGCGCGCCTCGCGCCGTGCGCCGGTCCGCGGTCTGTTGCTCTGTCGCTCAGTACCGCTCGGTACTGCCTTCTGGCCAATGAGACTGGGGAAAGTCTAACTGCGTGCGGCATCGACAGGGCTTGGGTCAGCGCAGTTCGTCGGAGTCGACCGGCTCCCAGCCCTCCATCAGCTCCTCCGGGTGCGCGACGACCCGGGCCGCGCGCGGGGCCGGCGGCGCCGACGGCGCCTCAGCACGCGCCTCAGCGCGCGGCTTGGCGGCGGCCCGGCGACGGCCCGGGATGGCCCGCAGCGCCTCGCCGATGTCGGCCACCTCGACCACCTTCATGCCCGGCGGCACCTTGCCCGGATCCGGCGGGACGAGGGCGTGCGTGAAGCCCAGCCGGTGCGCCTCGGCGAGCCGCCGCTGCACCCCCGTCACCCGCCGTACCTCGCCCGCCAGACCGACCTCGCCGATCGCCACCAGGTTGCTGGGCAGCGGGGTGTCCGAGGAGGAGCTCGCCACCGCGAGCGCGATCGCGAGGTCGGCGGACGGCTCGCTCAGCTTCACCCCGCCCACCGTCGCGGTGTAGATGTCCTGCTTGCCGAGCTTCACCCCGCCGTGCCGCTCCACCACGGCCAGGATCATCGCGATCCGGGGCGACTCCAGGCCCGAGGTGGTGCGCCGCGGGGACGGGATCTGCGAATCCACCATCAGCGCCTGCACCTCCGCCACCAGCGGGCGCTTGCCCTCCAGGGTGACGGTGAGGCAGGTACCCGGGACGGGCTTGTCACGCCTGGTCAGGAAGAGGCCGGACGGATCGGCCAGGCCGACGATGCCCTCGTCGTGCAGCTCGAAGCAGCCCACCTCGTCGGTGGCGCCGTAGCGGTTCTTGATCCCGCGGATGAGCCGCAGCCGGGCGTGCCGGTCCCCCTCGAAGCTGAGCACCACGTCCACCAGGTGCTCCAGCAGGCGCGGGCCGGCGATCTGGCCGTCCTTGGTGACGTGGCCGACCAGCAGCGTCGCCATGCCGCGCTCCTTGGACACCCGGATCAGCGCGCCCGCCACCTCGCGGACCTGGGCCGGACCGCCGGGGGCGCCGTCCAGCTCGGCGGAGGCGATGGTCTGCACCGAGTCCAGGATCAGCAGACCGGGGTTGACCGCGTCGATGTGCCCGAGCACCGCGCCGAGGTCGGACTCGGCGGCGAGGTAGAGGTGCTCGGAGAGCGCGTTGATCCGGTCGGCGCGCAGCCGGACCTGACCGGCCGACTCCTCGCCGGTGACGTAGAGCGTGCGGTGCCGGTCGGTGGCGGCCTTGGCCGCGACGTCCAGCAGCAGGGTGGACTTGCCGACGCCGGGCTCGCCGGCCAGCAGGACGACCGCGCCGGGGACCAGCCCGCCCCCGAGCACCCTGTCCAGCTCCGGCACGCCCGTCGAGCGGGCCGTCGCGACCTGGCCGTCCACCTGGCCGATCGGACGGGCCGGCGAGCTGACCGGGCCCGCGGCCGTCGTCCGGATCGGCACCGCGCCGTACTCCTCGACCGTGCCCCAGGCGTTGCACTCCGGGCAGCGGCCGACCCACTTGGGCAGCTGGTTGCCGCACTCGGTGCAGCGGTACGCCGGGCGCGGCTTGGCGGTGGTCTTGGTACGGGCAGCCATGCGGCCCACCGTAGCGCCTGGGTCCGACAACGCCCTGCTCCGCCGGAACCGGGCCCGAACTCCACCGGAACCGGGCCCAAACCCACACAGATGGGCGATGTTGTTACCCGAAAGAAGTACATACACGGCGAATGGCCGAGGTACGCCGCCCGCCGTCTCTACCGTCGGACGGGTGACAACGCGTACTGAAGGGCCGCCGGCCGCCGTGCTGGCGGCGTACGACCGGCAGGTGGACGGCCTGTTCACCTACTGTCTCTCGGTGCTGTGCGAGCACGACGCGGCCGCCGGCGCCCTGCGCGAGGCCCGCGAGCTGGCACGGCGGCACGGCGCCCGGCTGACCGAGCCCGGGCTGGTCCGGGCCTGGCTGTTCTCGCTGGCCCGGTACTGCTGCCTGCGGCGGCTCGCGGACGGCGCCGGGCGGGACGCCACGGCGGAGCCGACCGAGGCCGAGGCGGCCCGGCGGCGGCGCGAGCTGGCCTCGCTCGCCTGGCCGGAGGCGGCCGGCACCGACCCGGAGCAGCGCGAGGCGCTGGAGCTGTCCGTCCGGCACCGGCTGACCCCGCACGAGGTGGCGGCGGTGCTGGGCCTGCCGTTCGAGCGGACCCGCGCGCTGCTCGCCGCCGCCGAGGCGGAGGTGGCCCGGACCAGGGCGGCGCTGCTGGTGCTCGGGGTGGGCAGCTGCCCGGAGCTGGACCGGCTCGGCGGGGCCGGGGCGGAGTCCTGGCGGGACTGGGTGCTCGGCCCGGCGCTGCGCCGGGAGCTGGTGCAGCACGTGGTGGACTGCCCGACCTGCCGGGGGACGGCGGAGCGGGTGGCCGGCGAGGTGCCGGAGGGCGCGGCGGCGCTGTCCGGGCTGCCGTTGCTGGCGGCGCCCGCCCCGACCCCGACGACCTCCCCAGCGCCCTCGGGCGAGGGAGGCGAGGGAGGCGAGGGAGCGGCGTACCTGCCGTCGGCGGCCGGTGCGGTGCGGCGGGCGGGGGCGGTGCCGTCGGCCGAGCCGGGGCTGCGGTTCGACCAGGGCGGCTTTCCCCGGCACCGGGCGCCGGACGCGGGCCGGGCGCTGGCGGTGCGTCGGCGGGTGGTGACCACCGGGGTGCTCGCGGCCGTCCTGGCGGCGCCGGTGGTCGCCCTGTGGGCGGGGCACCGGAGCAGCGGGGAGGGGACGGCGGCCGCGGTGTCCACGGTGCGGGTGGAGGAGGCCGGGCGGACGGGCGGGCAGCAGCCGTCGAAGCCGTGGCCGGCGGCGGGCACGACGGCGGGCACGGGGCTGCCGGGGGTGCCGGGGATGGAGTTGGCGGGTGCGGGGGCGGGGGGTGCAGAAACGTTGCCCCTCGGCTTTCCGCGGCTGACCCTCCAGGGCCCGGCGGTCCCGGTACCGGCCCACGGGGCGACCCCGATCGGCAGTCCGACCCTGGTCGCCGCGCCCGCACCCGCCGTCGGCCAGGCACCCGCGCCCGGCGGCGGCCCGGGCGGCGCCGAACCGGCCCCGGCCGGGCTGCTCACCGTCGAGGCCGCCGAGTACGGCAGCCGGACCGTCCTCACCCTCACCGACTCCGGCACCACCGAGATCCATTGGCACGCCGTGACGGACGCCGGCTGGCTGCGGCTCAGCCGCGACTCCGGCACCCTCGCACCGGGCCAGCGGATCACCGTGACCGTCACCGTGGACGAGGACCTCGCGCCCACCGCGCACTGGACCGCCCGGATCGCGCTGCCGCCCTCGCAGGCGGTGGTCACCCTGGAGGGCGGACCGCACAACCGGGGCGGCTCGGCCTCCTCCCCCGCCGCTCCGGGGACGTCGGCATCGGCGTCGGCGTCGGCGTCGGCGTCGGCGTCGGCCACGACGGACCCGCAGCCGAGCAGTTCCCCGCAGCCGTCGGTGCCGGCCACGGCGGCTCCGTCCCCGTCGGGGTCGCCGTCGTCCTCCGCTCCCTCGCCGTCGCCGTCCTCCTCGGCGTCGTCCTCGCCTTCGCCTTCGTCGTCAGCATCGGCATCGGCGTCCGCGCACCCGTCCTCGCCACCGCCCTCGGGCACCCCGACGGGCACCGCGACCCCGGCTCCGCACTGAGCGTCCGGTGTCCCCCTCGACGTCCGCGCCCGGCGGCGTCGGCGGTCAGCTCCGGTCGATCGGCGGCACCCGGTAACTGCCGTCCAGCACGGCCGGCTTCGGCTGGTAGAGCCGGATGATCGGCCGGAACTCGCCGACCGGGGCGGGCAGCCAGTTGGCCGCCTCCACCTCGTCCTCGGGCTGCTCGTGCTGGAGCGTCAGGGTGAGCGAGCCGTCCTCGCCGTACACCAGGCCCGGGGTGCGGTCGCCGATCGTGTAGCGCTCGATCGGGTTGTCCACCAGGTAGTAGTCCGGCAGCGCGTACATCGTGACGGACCAGAACGCCTCGGCGGGCGGTGGCTGGTCGAACCGCAGTGTGTAGCGGTGCGCGCCGCTGAGCGGGCGGCCGCCGGAGTCGTCGTAGGTCATCGCGAACGAGGCCTCGTAGGCGTGGTTGCCCCAGAGGCCGGCCCGGGCGGCGGCGGCCCGGCTGAGGTAGCCGGCGCGGCGGTCGGGGATGCGCCACTCGGGGTCGTCGAGGGTGCCGGGGCCCAGGTGGTCGATGTTGTAGTCGAACAGATGGAGCGCCGAGCGCCACTCGCCGGGCGGGTGGTCCTCGGGCGGGCGGGTGGCGTCCTCGACCCGTTCGCGGCCGGCGGCCAGGCCCTTGGCCAGCGCGAGGGTCCAGTCCGCGGCGGCCGCACGGTACGGCGAGGTGCCCTCGTCGAGCAGGCCGAGCGGGGCGAAGCGCTGCTGGTACTCGACGTCCGGACCGGCCGGTGGGAAGGCCTGCATCCAGACCCGAAGCCGTTCGAAGAAGGCCAGCCGCTCGGGCACCTCCGGATCGGGCTCGGGCAGTCCGGCGACCAGCCCGCCGGGCTCCAGCGGCTCCAGGGTGAGGGCCTTCTGGAGGGCCCTGACCCGGCGGAGGTCGTCCGGCCCGGTGCAGGCGAAGCGGCCGACGATGGTCGCCACCGTGGTCGGCGCCTCGATCACCCGGGCCGGGTCGGACGGGGTGCCGTGCCAGCCGGGCGGGACGATCAGCCAGGTCTGCTCGCCGGTGCCGGTGGCACGGCTGCCGACGTAGGCGACGTTGTCCGTCCACGCGCCGACGACCTGCAGCACGTAGTAGGCGCCCGCGGTGTCCGGGACGCGCAGCACCTGCGGGCCTTCGGAGAGGTCGAGCTGGGCGATCGAGTAGAGGGTGTCGTTGTTGACCGAGACGAAGTGGTCCTTGGGCCCGGCCAGCCGGGTGGCGTGGCTGAAGTGGTTGAACGACGCCGCCGGCAGGGTGCCCAGGCCGCCCCGGGAGAAGCGCTCGACCATGGTGAGGTCGGCGACGATCGGGTAGCCGTAGACGTAGGCGTCGGCGGCCAGGGCCTCCAGCTCGGGGTGGTTCATCGGGGTGTCCTTCGTCCGGTCGGCGCGGTCTCTGCGGTGCGGATCCCTGCGGTGCGGATTTCTGCGCTGCGGGTCAGCTCGGGTCAGCTCGGGTCGAGCGGCGGGAGGTGCCAGCGGCCGTCGAGGACGGACCGGTCCGGGCCGTGGAGCCGGACGACGACCGTGAACGGGCCGTCCGGGGCGGGCAGCCAGTTGGCGGAGTGCTGGGCGTCGGCGGGCCGCTTGTGCCGGAGGTGGAGGGTGAGCCCGCCGTCCGGGTCGCGGACCAGGCCGGGGGTGCGGTCGCCGATCGCGTAGCGGTCCAGGGTGTTGTCGACCAGCAGGCGGTCCGGGAGCGCGTACATGGTGGCGGACCAGAAGTACCGGGCCGGCGGCAGGTCGTCCGGGCCGAAGCGGACGGCGTAGTCGCGGTCGCTGGCGTTCGGCGGCCGGTTGCCCGCGCTGTCCGCCGCCCAACCGCCGCACCAGGCTTCCTCGATGGGCAGCCCGTAGCGGCCGAGCCTGGCGCCGAGGGCCTGGCGGAGGAAGTCCCCGCCGATCCGCTCACGGGTGCCGAAGAGTGCGGCCGGCGCGGTGGGTTCGGATTCGGCGGCGGCGCGCTCCAGCCGTGCGCGGCCGTCCGCGATACCGCGCTCGATCTCGGCCCGGACCTCGATCGGCAGCGTGGCGGGCTCGAACTCGCCGCGCCCGTCGACGCCGAGGTCGGTGAGGCGGCCGCGCAGGTCGACCTCGGCGGGCGGCAGCTCGACGGGCCCGCGGAGCGGGAAGAAGCCGAGCAGGAAGTCGAGGAAGCTGAGGAACTCGACGGTGTCCAGCACCTCCTCGCGCCAGACCGGCCAGACCGGCTCCGGCGCGGGGGCGGGCGCCGGGGTGCCGGCGTACTCGTGCAGCGGGCGCAGCCGGTACTGCTGCTGGACGGCCTTCAGTTCGGCGATGTCCGCGGGGGTGTCGCCGGTGAGGTGGGTGCGGCCGAGGATGCCGACCAGGCGGGTGGCGGTGCGGAGCACGCCCCGGATGCCGGGCGGGGGCTCGCCCTGCCAGTCGGGGCCGGCCACCAGGTAGTCGCCGGCCTCCTGGCCGGTGCTCCGGGCGCCGACGAACCCGGCGTACACGGTGTCGAGTTCGTGCAGCGGGAGGACGTAGTAGCGGTCCGCGGCCGGGACGGACACCACCCACGGTTCGGCGCGCAGGTCGAGCCAGGCCCAGGAGTGCGGGGTGTCGTTGTCGGGGGAGGCGACGTCGGTGTCGGCCGGGGTGAACGGCTGCGAGCGGTGGCGGAAGACGCCGAAGCCGCCGACGTACCCCGGGTCCGCGTCGTCCAGTGCCTGCGCGTACAGGGTGCGGTAGTTCTGCAGGATCGGGTAGGCACGGATCCAGGCCTCGGCGGCGGTCGCGCGGATCGTGGCCGGGTCCACGAGTGCCGGGTTGGCCATGCTCGTCGCTCTCCCCAGTGCACGGAAGGCCGGCGGCGCAGGCGCGCACCGGAATTCGGGACATATGAGTACATAGGGGATGCTATGCGGGGTGGGGCGGGTCAGCATGTCGGGTGGCCCGACGCTTCCCGGGCGCCGGGCCCGGGGGTGGGGGGGGGGGGCGGCGCCCGGAGCCAACCCCCCCAGCCCCGGGCGCGGGAGCGCGGGCTGGGGGACGGCGGGGGGGAAGGGAAGGGGAACAACAAAAAGTAAGGGGCGGAC